>JBFHPZ010000182.1:0-5642 GCA_041592495.1 Gammaproteobacteria bacterium
AGTCTTAGTCCAGCGTGTTTCTTCCAGGGCCTGTATAATTGAAGCCTTTTCCTGATCCTCTAATTTAAGATCCGGTTTCTGGTTTGAGCTGCCGGTATTTTGAATCCTGGTCTGCTGTTTTGGTAAATGTATATCATCGGCTTCGATGACATCATTGTCGGCTAGTGCTAATGCGCGCTCCAGTATATTTTCCAGCTCACGCACGTTGCCTGGAAAGTCATATTGTTTCAATGTTTCCATTGCTTTCATGCTGAGAGATGGTGGATTTTGTGATGCTGATTTTTCGGCAAGTCTTGAAAGCAGGAATTTAGCTAGCTGTGGAATATCTTCACGTCTTTCTCGGAGACTGGGAACATCCAGTTCAATGACGTTGATACGGTAAAACAAGTCCTGGCGGAATTTACCCTGCTGCACCAGATCGGCCAGGTTTTTATGACTGGCACTGAGAATACGTACATCAACTGCTTGTTCCTGGTGCTCACCTACCGGACGAATGGCTTTTTCCTGTATGGCACGAAGTAGTTTGACCTGCATCTGTAGGGGTAAATCCGCAACCTCATCAAGGAAAAGCGTGCCACCGTCGGCGGCCATGAACAGGCCGTCCTTGTCCATAGTGGCGCCGGTAAAGCTGCCTTTTTTATGGCCAAAGAATTCACTTTCCATCAATTCAGTAGGTATAGCGCCACAGTTAACTGCAATAAATGGTTTATTAGCACGAGCCCCCTGTTCATGGATAAGATGTGCAACCAGTTCCTTACCACTACCCGATTCGCCATGGATAAAAACAGGCGCCTGGCTGCGGGCAAGTTTGCTAATTTTATTGCGAAGTTCGTGTATGTGAGTTGAATCACCGAGTAATTTATGGCTTCCAGCCTGGTTGATTTCGCTTGATACGGATTCTATTCCTGGCAAATTAATAGCCGAAGATACGAGTTTGCGGAGTATCTGAAGATCAAGTGGTTTTGAAACAAAATCAAAAGCCCCGGCTTTCAGGGCGCGTACTGCAGATTCGACATTGCCATAGGCAGTGATGATGGCGACAGGAAGTTGCGGAGCCGTTTGTTGTATATATTCTACAATTTCAATTCCATTGCCATCTGGAAGGTTCATGTCAGTCAAGCACAGATCAAATTTTTCCTGGGAAAGCTTTTGTTTGGCAGATGCTACATTGTTTGCTGATTGTGTTATCAGGCCCATACGTGTGAGCGTGATTTCAGCAAGTTCACATAAATCCGGCTCATCATCAATAATGAGCGCTTTTTTTATATCTTTCTGCGACACGGTTTATCTATTATTCCAATAATTGATTCAGTATGTAACATTGATTATACGTCAGCTTTCGTGATTATCTAAGAAGCTTGTATCCTTTGGGTACATGATTTATGTTTCATTCTCTTTGGTATATACAGAAATATTGTTTTATGGATACTCGTTTGCGTGCCAGGCTCCTGGCTTTTATAACTCACCTGATCACAAGTGCTGGAATTATTACGGCTTTTAGCCTGTTTGTTTATTTGATCTGGTATCCAAGTCCGTACCATATCATCCATTCAACACTGGACGTCATCAAAAATTTAGTTTTAGTTGATGTGGTTTTAGGGCCAATACTGACACTTGTGTTATTTGATATTAGAAAGCCTCATAAAGAGCTACGGCGTGATATTTCAATTGTTGTGCTAATTCAGCTGGCTGCACTGGTTTGGGGTGGGCATATCACATATAAGATGCGACCACTCGTAGCGGCGTATTATGAAAACACATTTTTCACTGTGACAAGAGAAGACCTGGATCCTGCTGACCTCAATCACGATATGCTTCCGGCTTTCTACGAAACACCAAGGCTGGTTTATGTAATGCCAATAAAGGACAAGGAAGAAAGACAAAAGCATTTCTCAAAGGTGCTCAGCCTGGAGGAAAAACCACTCATGCTACAACCTTTCCATTATGCCGATTTAGATACATTCTATGCTGACTTGCATGATGCAGGTCGACTTGATATGGACCGGGTATCAAGTGAACCTGAAAAGTTACAAAAGCTAAAAGCATTCTGGATCGAACATCAAGGTAAAGCCGAAGATTATTGTTACCATCAGGTAATGAGTGGGCCTTTTGTTGGTACCCTGGTAATGGACTGTGAAGAACCGGTTATTGTTGGGCTTATTAACGGACGGTTATAGATTCACTCGCTGCTAAAAAATAAATTCTGAAGCAGCTTCCTCCATTCTCTGTTGCTAAATAACGAATATTGGCGCGATTGCTTTCAATAATCTCCTTACTAATGAATAAGCCCAGGCCAGTTCCCTTGTTGCTGGTGGTAAAGAAAGGATCAAATATCTGTTCGGCCAGTTCCGGCAGGATGCCTCCGCCATTATCGATAATATCCAGATAGGGCTGATCTTGTTTCTGGTCGTAGCCTGCAATTAACTTGATGTCTACCTGTTCAACAGGTTTGTTACTATGGCTGATGGCATTGCTGCAAAGATTATTCATTACCTGATACAGATGGCTGGAATCGAACAGGATGCGGATATTGTCCGGTCGAACCGAGATACTCATCTGCTCCTTGCTAATAGGCATGCTATTGCAAAATTCTTCACGGAATTGTTCCAGCCACGAACCCAGCTCAATTGTGTCAATATTTTTTTGTTCCTGGCGCGATAGCTGAAGCACATTCTTGACGATTTTGTCCAGTCGCTGAACTTGGGTATTTATGATATGGGTCAGTTTTTTATCAGCAGTATCCAGTTCTGATTCATCCAGTAATTGTGCCGCATGATTAATGGCGCTTAGGGGATTACGAATTTCGTGGGCAATGCTGGCGGTTAGCCTGCCCAGTGACGCCAGTTTCATTTGCTGGAAACGCTGGTTAAGCTGGGTGGCATCTTCAAGAAAAACCAGTATGTCGTCGGGTATGCTGGATGATTCATCCAGTTTTCTAAAGCCTGGCTGTATATCCGGCAGCCCCTGCTTTTGACGAATGGGTTTTTGGTACATATGCGGTTGTGCCAGCCATTCGTAAAAACGAGTGTTGAGTGCCGGCAATATTGTTTCCAGCAATGGCTGGTTTTTCAGAGAAATGTTACCGAGAAGTATCTCGGCGGAATGGTTGGCCATGCGCACACGGCCATCCGGTGTAATGACCATGATACCGGTGCGCATGTTCTGGATAATATGTTCATTCAATTTTTCCAGGCTGAGCAGGTCGGCAGTACGTTGATCCGCCAGGGCTTCTGATTCACGTAGTCGTTGTGCCAGTATCGATGCCAGCATGCTTGTGGTGAAAAAGACTATTCCCAGAATGCCTGCTTTGGAATAATCAGAAATCTTGCTGACGCCATGTAAAAATCCATAGCTCTGGATAATTAGAATCGATACGGATGCCATGGCGGCAAAGACAAAAGACTCTCGGCCTTTCAGCAAACTGCCGGTGGCCACAATGTTGATAATCAGCAACATGCCAAGACCGCTATCCAGACCGCCACTGAAATGCATCATTATACTGATGAGCAGAATATCTGTGGTGTTGCTGACGATGACCTGGGTTTGGAAGGAGGGCGTTTGTTTATGGCAAAGTACGATATAGAGCAAGCTGCTGAGTAAAAAAAGGATATTTATCCCGAGAAAGGCTTCCGGGTGACTGCTGCCAAGAAATCCACCGAGTACTGCATTGTAAAAAGAAACCAGCAGGGCCAGCGCCAGCGTTGCACGAAAATAACTGAAATGACGTAGTGGCCGCCAGGTTTGTGCTTCGCTGTTTAGAAAATCCTGGTTGCCTGGAATGGATTGCGACTTCAAGCCTGTTTATTCCAGTCGTTGAGATGTTGCTGGCTACAAAAGTTTTTGCCATTGCTGCTGATGGCATCATCTTTGGGGATATACGTTTTACATTGCACGCATTGAACCATGTCTTTACTGCTAATGGTGTGTTGTTTGGTTATTTGCGATCGACGGATAAATCCACGAACGATCCAGATGATGACCGCAATGGCAATAATCAGAAAAAGATTTCGTAACATAGTGCTTTTGTGTTCCTGTATCCTGTTAAAATTTTAAAATTGAAGCAAGTTTATACATGGTTATGGGTCAGTCAATTCAAATCAATCTTATACAGGATAGCTTTCTCGTTGGTGATATTCGTGCCAATACTAACAAGATCATAGCCCTGGCAGAACAGGCGCGCCAGTCTGGTGCTGATATCGTTGTGTTTCCTGAACTTGCACTCACGGGTTATCCACCGGAAGATTTGTTGTTGCGCCAAGGCTTCATCAGGCAAATCGATACAGCCATACAGGCAATTACAGCTGCCGTGAAAGGTATTGATCTGGTATTCGGTGCACCACGTCATGAAGGCAATCATTTATATAATTCTGCATTTTGGCTCAGGGACGGCAAGGTGCTGGATGTGTATGACAAATACACCCTGCCGAATTATGCCGTGTTTGATGAAAAACGATATTTTGAGCCGGGACAGCGACCGGTGGTGATCGAGGTCAAGGGATTCAAGCTGGGTTTAAGCATCTGTGAAGATATCTGGTATGACGCACCGGCCAGACAGGCGAAGGCTGCGGGTGCGCAGGCCATGCTGATTCTGAATGCGTCGCCCTATCATTGTGGTAAGTACCAGGAACGGCTGGATGCATTGAAGCAACGGCAGCAGGAAACGGGCATGGCCATGTTTTATATCAACCTGGTGGGTGGTCAGGATGAGCTGGTGTTCGATGGTGAATCCCTGGTGCTGAATGCCAACGGCGAACTGATAGGTCGCGGCCCCGATTTTGAAAAAGCAAACTTGCAATATTGTTTGCATAGGGATGGCCAGGTCGTCGCAAAAGATACGCTTTATTATCAACCAGGCTCGGAAGAGTCCAACATCTACAAGGCGCTGGTCACCGGTGTGCGGGATTATGTGACGAATAACGGTTTTGATGGTGTGGTCATCGGACTTTCCGGTGGCGTGGATTCGGCACTTACCCTGGCCATTGCCGCTGATGCGCTGGGTGCCGATAAAGTGCATGCAGTGATGATGCCTTCACGTTACACCGCACAAATGAGCCTGGATGATGCCCGGCAGGAAGCACAGGCACTGGGGGTGGATTATCGCGTGATTTCCATCGAGCCTAGCTTCAATGCCTTTCTGGATTCCCTCAAGGAATCCCTCGCCGGTACCGAGCCGGATACCACGGAGGAAAATATTCAGGCCCGTTGTCGCGGTGTTATTTTAATGGCCCTGTCCAACAAATTACGGCGTATGGTGTTAACCACCGGCAACAAGAGTGAAATGGCGGTGGGTTACAGTACACTCTATGGCGATATGGCCGGTGGTTTTGCGCCCTTGAAAGATGTCTTCAAAACCCTGGTGTATCGCCTGTGCAATTATCGCAATAGTATTTCGCCAGTAATTCCGCAACGGGTGCTTGATCGACCACCGTCTGCCGAACTTCGGCCCGATCAGGTGGATCAGGATAGCTTGCCACCTTACGATGTTCTCGATGCCATTCTCGAACTCTCGGTAGCGCAGGATAAACCCCGCTCTGAATTGATTGCCATGGGTTATGATGACGCCACAGTCAATCGGGTGATTCGCATGGTGCAACTCAATGAATACAAACGCCGCCAGGCGCCACCGGGTATTCGCATCACCC
>JBFHPZ010000183.1:0-5641 GCA_041592495.1 Gammaproteobacteria bacterium
ATACCCCACACCTTGTCAGTTTCCTGATCTTTGGTGGTAACAATAATTACCGGAATTTTCGCAGTTGCTTCGATGGTGGATAGCTGTCGGGTCGCCTGAAAGCCATTCATACCCGGCATAACTATATCCATCAGTATCAAATCAGGTAAAAGCTCCTGCGCTTTCTTGATGCCAGCTTCACCGGATTCCGCCACATTTACGCTGTGGCCATTCTTCTCCAGCATGGTTTTGAACACATGCACTTCGGTGGGCGAGTCATCTACTATGAGGATATTTGCCATTCATAATCTCCAACTACCTTGCCCCAGCCGAAACTGGCAGCAAACTATTTTATGCATGTCCAGTATGATCTTTAATTGCGCCTAACAGGTCTTCGCGGGTAAACGGCTTGGTCAAATACTGCTCTGAACCCACAATCCTGCCCCTGGCACGGTCAAAAATACTGTCTTTGCTTGATAACATGATCACTGGCGTGGATTTGAACATGCGATTGTGCTTAATCAACGCACAGGTCTGATAGCCATCAAGACGAGGCATCATGATGTCAACAAATATGATATCCGGCTTGTGTTCTGCAATTTTTGCCAGAGCCTCAAAGCCATCCACCGCCGTGACTACTTCACAGCCTTCTTTTTTTAATAGGTTTTCTGCGGTGCGGCGGATCGTTTTACTGTCGTCGATCACCATCACCTTCAGGCCTGAAATACCTGCGGACTCTTCTGCCATAACTTTCCTGTAAATCCCCAATCAGGTCGGAATTGAACTTGCGATTAAAATGGAATGTAGCTCATGAACTACAGTTACGCAAACGAATCCTAGCCTAAATAAGTCAGTTACACTCAAAATATTAAGTACAATCTTAAGGATACAAGACTAACAATATGATTATAAAGATTTTATTTGCATTTTTTTTCAGGCTTGCCACAATATAAACGGCATACCCCATAAACAACGGCCAGCATACGCATATGAACCTTAAACTTGGCATTGTCATGGACCCCATAGAGTCCATCAAAACCTACAAAGACAGTAGTTTTGCCATGTTACTGGCAGCTCAAAAGAAAGGCTGGCCGATTTATTACATGCAACAACACGACCTGTTTTCCAACAACGGACGTGTTTTTGCCAATACACAACAACTTCAGGTTGATGATAATCCGCAGGACTGGTTTCAACTCAGTGCACCGGAAACCATTCCACTGGCGGAGCTGGATGTCATATTAATGCGCAAGGATCCGCCATTTGATATGGAATATATCTACACCACTTATCTGCTGGAAATGGCAGAAAAAGAAGGGGTACTGGTTGTTAACAAGCCATCCAGCCTGCGCGATGCCAACGAAAAATTATTTGCAGCACACTTTCCCCAATGTTGTACCGAAACCCTGGTTTCCAGTAATCCACAACAAATTCGCGAATTCATCAAAAGCCGCAAAGATGTCATTTTAAAACCACTGGATAGCATGGGTGGTCAATCCATTTTTCGGGTAACGCCTGATGACCCCAATCTTTCGGTCATAATCGAAAGCATGGTTCAGCATCACAAACGAACCATCATGGCACAACAATTTATCCCGGAAATTTCAGAAGGCGACAAACGCATTTTGCTGATTAATGGCGAAGCCGTGCCCTATGTATTGGCGCGCATACCGGCACCGGGAGAAACCCGTGGCAATCTTGCCGCTGGCGGACAGGGTGTAGGCATGGAAATCAATGCACGTGAACGCTGGATCTGCGAACAGGTCGGACCCACATTAAAAGCCATGGGCCTGGTCTTTGTCGGCATTGATGTGATTGGCGACTATCTGACCGAAATCAATGTCACCAGCCCTACCTGTATCCGAGAACTGGACCAACAGTTCGGGCTCGACATTGGCATGCAACTCATGAACTGCATTGAAACACTGAAATTATGATGCGACTTTTTATTATCTTGTTAGCACTGGCATTCACCACTGCCTGCGAACACAAAGCCAACGAATTCCACCACAGCACACTCAAGTTCGGCACCATCATCGACATTACACTTTATGATGTGGATGAGGCACTTGCAGAAAAAGCATTTGCACAGCTGGACAAGGATTTTGAATACATGCATAACGCCTGGTCGCCCTGGGTACCCGGCTCCTTGTCACGCATGAATGTATTGATACCCACCGGCGCCAAATTCAGTGCCGGTCCAACAGTATTACCCCTGATCGAACAATCCATCACACTGAGCGAAAAAACCGATCACCTGTTTAATCCGGCCATTGGCAATCTGATTAATCTTTGGCAAATGCATAAAAACGAAGACCCGGATATCCAGCCACCAGATCCGGAAAAAATTGCAACGCTGGTAAAACAAAATCCGCAAATGAGCGATTTAAAATTCGATGGCATCAAAATGTACAGCACCAATCCTGCGGTACAACTTAGTTTTGGCGCTTTCGCCAAGGGTTACGCCATAGACCTCAGTATGGATTACTTAAAAAAACTGGGCGTAAAGAATGCAATCATCAACACCGGTGGCGATTTAAAAGCCATCGGCACTCATGGTGATCGCCCATGGCGCATCGGCATTCGTCATCCTCGTCAGGAAGGGGTTATCGCCAGTATTGAAGTGAAGGGTGAAGAAGGTATTTTCACGTCCGGTGATTACGAACGTTTTTATATGTATGAAGGTAAACGCTATCACCACATTCTTGATCCACGTACAGGCTATCCGGCTCAGGGAACGCAATCCGTAACTGTTATCCACCAAAATTCCGGTTTGGCGGATGCAGCCGCAACAGCCCTGTTTATTGCAGGCCCCGAGCACTGGTATAAAATTGCCCAAAACCTGGGTTTAAAGCAGGTGATGCTGATCGATAATCAGGGCCGAATTCATCTATCGCCCGAAATGAAACAGCGAATACAGCTCAAAAATGAACAAGAAGCTACACTAATTATCAGTCCACCACTATAATCAACAACATGCAGAACGTCGCCAACACGCCTCCTGTAACCGCCAACGACCGACTTGGCATGACTTTGTTTTTCGCCATTTTCTTCCACGGCATTCTTATTCTTGGCGTTACCTTTATATCCTCACCCTCGGCTGAAGAAAAAATTCCACCGTCACTGGATGTCATTCTGGTGAACACTTCCAGCCCGCAAAAACCGGATGAAGCCGATTACCTGGCGCAACTCTCACAGGACGGTGGCGGTACCAGCGACAAAAAAGTCAGACCTACAGATTTATTCACCGCGCCCACCTTATCGAAACAACCTGGCATGGCGGTTGAGCAAACCAGCACCATGACACCACGTATAAAACAGGTTTCGCAACAGGCCGTACTGACGCAAAAATCATCAACACATAAAGTTGATACACATAAGAAATCGCAAACCGACGACAACGAGCAACTGCTCACTGAAACCAAACAACAAAATAAAGCACCGGCACGACTGGTACAGGAACTCAGCCTGGAGTTTCAGGAATATTCACAAAAACCTAAAGAAAAATTCATAAATTCGCGCACCAAGGAATATGTTGCAGCAACCTATATGCGTCATTGGGTCGACAAGGTAGAGCGTTTAGGTAATGCGGATTACCCGGATGAAGCCATTCGCAGCAAACTCAGTGGCACCCTGATTCTGGATGTTGTTATTAATGCAGATGGCACCTTACGCACGCTGGACTTGCGAAAATCTTCCGGTCATCAGATTCTGGATGATGCCGCCAAGCGCATTGTAAAAATGGCATCGCCCTTTAACCCGTTTCCATCGCAACTCCAACAACAGGCAGATGTCATACACATCACCCGCAGTTGGGAATTTCTCAGTAGTAATGAACTAAGAAGTTATTGATGAAGCAAACCAATTTAACGGACCACTTCCTGATCGCCATGCCGTCGCTGGCCGATGGCAACTTCTCTCATTCCGTCACTTATATATGTGAGCATAACGAAAACGGCTCATTGGGTATCACCATCAATCGCCCTTCGGATATCCGACTGGGTGAAGTGCTGGCACAACTAAAACTGACCGCTGATGACTCTGAAGTGGCCGAACAAATTGTATATATCGGCGGACCAGTGCAACAGGATCGCGGTTTTTTATTACACACGCCCAACGGTCATTGGGACTCCAGCCTTAAGGTAACCGATGACATTTCAGTCACCACCTCCCGGGACATACTCGAAGCCATGGCCCATGGCGAAGGCCCCGACGAAGTCATCATTGCACTGGGCTATGCCGGTTGGGGCGCAGGCCAGCTGGAACATGAAATATCGGAAAACGCCTGGTTGAGCTGTCCCGCCAACAAGGACATCCTATTCCACACGCCGGTGAACCAGCGCTGGGAAGCCGCCGCGAAACTCCTGGGAATCGATTTGCAATTGCTGAGCAGCGATGCCGGTCACGCATAATAAAGAATGACGATAAAAACAGTTCTCGGTTTTGATTATGGCGAACGTCGCATCGGCATTGCCACCGGCCAGACCATTAGCCAGAGCGCCGCTCCCCTGATTACCCTCAACGCCATTAACCAGAAACCGGACTGGAGCAGCATTGAAAAAATCATCAACGAATGGAAACCCGACGCCCTCATTGTCGGCATTCCACGCTACCTCAACGGCGATGCCAGCGACATGACAGAAAAAGCTGAACGCTTCTGTCGCCAGCTCGAAGGCCGCTTCAGATTACCGATTTACACCGTTAATGAAAGCCTGAGCTCCTCGGAAGCGGAGCAACGATTGAAACAAACCAGAAAAATAGACCAGCACAACAAGCACGAGATTGATAAAATGGCCGCCGCCATCATTGTTCAACGCTGGCTGGAGCAAAACCCATGACCCACGCGGCAAAACCCGACCAACTGCTGGAAAAACTGAAAACCGATCTGGAAAACCTGATGGAACATCGTGGTATCGATGATCCGCTCATGATCGGCATCCATACCGGGGGAGTCTGGCTGGCAGAACGCCTGCATAAAATGCTCAAAATCAAACAACCCCTGGCGACGCTGGATATCAGCTTTTATCGCGATGACTTTTCACGCATCGGCATGAATCCACAGGTCAAAACCTCCAGCCTGCCGGCCCAGGTCGAAGACTGTCACATCATCCTGGTGGACGATGTTTTACAAACCGGCCGCACCATACGCGCCGCCATGAATGAAATTTTTGATTATGGCCGCCCCGCCTCCATCACACTGGCGTGTTTAATAGAACGACCGGGCCGCGAATTACCTATCCAGGCGGATGTCATCGGACAATGCCTGGAGCTGAATGACCATGAAGAAATAAAACTCACCGGCCCCGAGCCCCTGGCCTGGGAAATTAAACGCGTCGACGAGAAAGCATAAATGGTTAACAAAGCGACACGCCCCACCGACTCACTCATCGGCCAGGATTTATGGAATATCCAGCTGGATAAACACGGCAAGCTAAAACACTTCCTCACCGTCGAAGGTTTAAGCACCGACATTCTCAACCAGATTCTCGATACCGCCGAAAGCTTTGCCGGCGTGAATGAATCAGTGAAAAAAGTCCCGCTGTTACGCGGCAAAACCATTGTTAATTTATTTTTCGAAGCCAGCACACGTACACGCACCACGTTTGAACTGGCCGCCAAACGTTTATCCGCCGATGTACTCAACATCAACATCAGCACATCC
>JBFHPZ010000184.1:0-5639 GCA_041592495.1 Gammaproteobacteria bacterium
AATACTATGCCGATCTTTACTACAGGCTTTATGGCTTTTCCTCATTAGGCCTGCGCTACTTCAATGTATTTGGCCCAAGACAAGATCCGAAATCACCCTATGCGGGTGTTATTGCCTTGTTTGTTGATCGCATCACCGCAAAACAACCCGTTACCGTTTTCGGTGACGGCCAGCAAACCCGTGATTTCATTTTTATACGCGATGTTGCCCGCAGCAATGTGGCAGCCCTGCAAAGCCAATATCAGGGAGCCAGCAACGTTGCCACCGGCCACAAGACCTCTCTTCTCGACTTGATCAATACATTGTCCGACCTGGCCGGCCACCATACCGAAGTGAGTTTTGCCCCACCCAGAACCGGGGACATCGTCCACTCATTAGCAGATCCGACTCGATTGCATCAGGAATTAGGCATAAAGGCAGACACCAGCCTGAAACAGGGGCTGGCAGCCTTACTGGAATCGGTACAATAAATTCATTATTTACTTTTTGAGGACAAATGAAGCCCATCGAAGTACATATCCATGGGCTTATCCAGTTGCTCGAGAAACAAACTGAAACTCACAATGCTCGCCATATCCAGCTCCCTGTTGCGGGGAGCTGTTTTCACTTCATCCAGGTCAATCGAAATATCATTCCATCCCTGATGCAATTGCAAGCTGCGATTAAAGCGATCGGTATAGGCGTAATCACTGAATTGATGCTGTCGATCATAGATTTTTAATTCCATATTCACAGGAAACGATGCTGTACTGTAAATACCAAATCGAACTGTGTGGAATCCACGCCAGTCTGCAACAAAATCCTTTAACGTGATATCAGGGTATTCACCGGGTAAAAACCGGATTCGCATGGCTCCGGTACCATAACGAACAATCTCAGATTCTTTTGCCAATATCGCCAGGTTGGTATCCCAGCGGCTGATCTCAAAAGGCGTTTCAAAATCCGCCAGCGCAGGAAAATCCTTCTGCATAATAAAATGATCCACAACCACTACCAGAATCGGGCTTACTCCAATCAGGCAAAATACAGCAACCAAAGGATATGCCAGAAAACGTACCCAATGAGCAAATCGCTTATCCAGAGCTGTATAAAGGGCAAGACCAATGTAGGCACCCAACAAATCACTTAACAGATCTTTTATTTCAAAATTACGTCCCACGCCTAACTGTAGAACCTCAATGGCCAAACCCAGTGCCAGACAAATGGCGCTAATTATAAGCACCTGCTGCCACCATGCCCGGGCCGACAGGAAGGACAAATTCAGCAAAATCAGCGCGATGGCAGCGAACAGAAGCAGATGACCCGCATCCCATATTTGCTGATAAATTCGATGACTATTGGCATCTGGGCCGCCAACAAATAGCAGCAATGACAACACCGCTACAACGACAGCGCCCCATTTCATTCCATGGTCTTTAAGAAAAACCATACTAACTCCCTCTGAAAACCGTGGTTTATATTAATTAACCAGGGCTAATTTACCCATCTACCTGGTTAGCCAATAATCACCCTTTCTATATCTATTTAACTATTATAATCAATAACTTTTAAACAATACCTGTTACTTTATCTAAAGTATTCCCGCCCAGAAAATGACATATAAACAAGATTATTATTTCTATTTTTTGTATTTTTTGATATTTTGATCTGCCGTTTTCATATTTCTTTCCGATGTTTAAGCTAAACATCCAACCCTTCAGGAGGAAAATGATGAAAAGCAATCTACATGATGAAAACTTTGCACGGCACATCAAGGCAATCAAGGGATTAAAACTGGCTCACAAACCCGCACCATCACCTGACAGCCAGACCCAACCCTACAGAGACGGCCTGTCTGATCTACAGCAATGGGCAGCCTCCACCATTAATCGTAACCGCAATTGGGGCTTTGCCGGATTACCTTTTTATGTGAGACGAGAAAAAAAGGCCGATGGCATCTGGAAACTTACTGTTGAAAACCCCAAAACACGGCAGATTATATTGCAGGTTGAAGGCCAGGGTGACAAGGTTTTCGCCCACGAAGATAATTTTGCGCGCATGGCAGAAGCCTTGATTGAAAATGATCTAAAAATTACAACACCCGGACGATAAATAATACAATGTCCTCTGCAAAGCATGTGTTTTTCCCACGCTCACACATGCCGCCCACCTCAGACTTAGCCAGATCGCTGAATGTAGGAATTTCCTGACATCACTTTCAGTAATTTGTGACAGATTTCACAAACTTGCTATCTGTAAAATATGTTTAACAATTTGAAATAAATAAGATCAAGGCCGCTAAAATGAACAAGCTCAATGATTTGATACAGGAAATTATTGATTTTGGTGATGTAATCGCCTTTGCAGAAAACCCCGCTGACAGGGATTTTCAAAATGCATGTCGCCTGTTCAGTGATTACCTGAACTGGAAACTCATGGAAATCAAAGACCAATTGGAACATGAGGGTTCAGAACAACAATTGTGCTGGATCGGCAATGAAATGGAAAAATTGGGGCAGTTAATTACGCCTGCAAATCGCTCCACCACATCCTATACACAATGGGCAAGCGAATTACTAATGCGTTGCGTGGAATACCGCACGAATTCCAAGGTAGCCATAGCCTGATGCAGCTAAACAAACCCAACAATCCCATAGAAGATATGGATGGATTACTTAGCCAAATCCAGGAGTTTGAGCAGCTTCTTCAAAAAACGGATAACAAGCTAGATCCTGCATTCCAGCAGGAATATCGATTATTCTGGCAATATATTCAATGGCGAACCGAAGACTTCAACAGAGCCATGCGAGAAGAGCTCAACGAAAATATCCAGGGCCTACAACACTTTAAACCTTAACATACACCCATCCTTCCCTTAGCCGTTGAACAATACGCTCAACCGCCGATGTACCTGTGTTGACCTTCTCAATAATTTCCGTCTTTACACCCTGCGCCTTGAGCCGCTCCAGCGCATTATTGCATGCCACAAATGAAACATTGTTATAGGTGTGCATGAGATGCACTATTCTATTTTCGTAGGGCGATACACCCCGACGCATTAAATCTATACCACCGGAATTGGCAACCACCTCAACCTGAAATGGAATGTCGGTATCACGATAGCGCCGAATGACATAGTCAACCTGATCCAGGGTCTTTTTAAGTTTTTCTGGCGCAGAACTACTGATATGCAGCACTATTTTATTAGGTTGTGAGAGATCAACAGGCGACAACATAATGCCATTGAGTGTTTCCAGTTCAGCCACCTGATGAAGAGATTCAAACTTTCCATGCCCCAACCAACCAGCAACTGCACCCACCACAATGGCCAACATGGCAGCTGCGCCATATCGGGCGATCTGATTACCTCGCCGACTCACACCACCTTCCCCGTGCCCCGGTACTGCTACATGACCATAACTTTGTTTTAACTGTTTTTTTAATTCGCAAATCGATCTGGTCTCCTCGCGCAGCGAGGCATCCTCTTCCAGCGCCTGGCGAAAGGCTTCTTTTTCAGCACCAGACAACTCTCCATCCACATAAGCGTTTATTATTTCATCTGAATATTGCAACTTCATTTGACGCTCCTGAGTCGTTCAACAGATGCCAACTTATCTTGTTTTATGATCTTTTCTTGCAATGTTTTACGCGCCCGACTAAGTCGACTCATTACAGTACCTATGGGTATATCCAACACTTCTGAAACCTGCATATATGGCATGGATTCTATATCTACCAGGGTGAGCACCTGCCTCTGACCCAGGGGCAACTCTGCTATAACCGCCTGCACATGATCCACCGTTTGCTGGCGTATATGCCAGTATTCCGGCGTTCTGTCATAGCTGAATACCATTTCATCAATATCTTCACATGGGCGATTACGCCGTAAATATTCACGCCATTGGTTGTTTAATATCGCAAAAAGCCAGGCATCCAGCGCATCGACATTCCGAAGCTGGTCATAACGCTGCAATGCCTTGGACAAGGTGTCCTGCACCAGGTCATCGGCCAGCATGGCATCGTGGCACCAGGAAAATGCAAGGCGAAATAAACGTTCGCGACAAGCCTTGACCTGCCTGGCAGCAAAATGATTTTTACAGGCGTATTTGAATAAATTCATAAATTCCGGCTGGATTCTCTACTTCACTTAACACTAGACGAAACCATACACCATTTTATTCCATATTTTTTATTTATTATTTTTTTGGAATAACTCTCCATCCAACTTCATCTTTCCTAGGAACTACCTGAGTAGTTATTAAAAAAATGATCATTTTTGGAGAGACCATGAAAAAGTATTATCAAATATTAATATTGCTTCCATGGCTGTTACTGGCGCCGAACCTGTTCGCAGCGCCAGCTGACAAGCCATTCGCTGAGGAAAAAATTGTCCTGCAAATCAGCGACCCCGACCCCTTCAAACAGACCCTGGTGCTCAATGTCGCCAACAACCTGATCAAGCATTACGGCCCTGACAAGGTTGATATCGAGATTGTTGCCTTTGGCCCCGGCTTGCGTTTGCTGTTCAAGGAAAACTCCAATGCGGGCCGTATCAACGGCCTGGGGGACAGCGGTGTGCGATTTGCCGCCTGCCAGAACACCGTCAAGGGTATGGCCAAACAACTTGGCCACGAGCCCGAACTGCAATCCATTGCCACACCGGTATCCGCAGGCGTGGTGCGCATTATTGATTTAGAAAACCAGGGTTACAAACTGATCAAGCCTTGATAATCGCCGCTTGGTGGAGGAATTATTCGTGATAAATAAAAAACTGAAAAAAATTATGCTCGCTGCTGGCATTGCTTCCTGCTTTACCGCCCTGCCGGTGCATGCGGCCAACTGGCTGATGTTACAGGGCACAGAACCTGAGGCTTCAGCTGAACGCGCCAAGGTCTGGGGCTTTATTCAACCAACCTATCAAACTGTAGATGGAACCAAACTACCGGCTGGAGGCTGGTCAGGCCAGGATTCCCAGTTCAACACTCACCAGCCTGACCTGTCCAGCAATTCAAACTTTCAACTGCAACGGGCCCGTATTGCGGTTCGTGGTACCGGCTTCCCGCTGGACAGTAACGTTAATTATTTCGTTATGGCGGAGTTCGGCAACAATGGCATTACATCCACTGCCGGAGGCAATGGCAGCGCCAAGTTAACTGATGCCACAGTAACCCTGAACCACATCAAGGGCGCACGCATCCGTGTCGGCCAGATGAAAATCCCCATGAGTGAAGAAGTCTATCAGGGCATCATCACTTTCAATTACATCAATTTCACCAATGTGGCCAACCAGCAGTTAATCGAGCGTCCGTTCTGGACCGATGGTGCTGCTGCCTGTAATAACGATGGGACTAGCGATGATAATTATCTGAAATTCTGTAACGGTGATGCCGAAACCCAGTTCCGCAGCAATTCCGTTGCAGTGCGTGATACCGGTGTCCAGGTCTTTGATACCTTCAGGGTCAATGACTGGGAACACAGTTACGCCGTGTTACTGGGCAAAGGCGGAATCAATGCCGATGACCGGGATAATGACCTCGATACCACGGTTTACTGGGCATCGGAAAAGTTATATGGCGGCGGAGATGGCCCCTGGCGTGAAGGCTGGAAGTTCTATGCCTGGAACACCACGGGTAAACGTACCATTTATGACTCTGCCGTAT
>JBFHPZ010000185.1:0-5636 GCA_041592495.1 Gammaproteobacteria bacterium
AATTGAAAAACTTAAGGATGGCAGCTTTATGTCAGCCTTTGTCGATAAGGATGCCTCCATGCCGGACCTGCTCAAAGCCATGCCGGTACATGTGGTGATGAATCCTCATGTGGGCCTGCTGGGCTCAGCAGTGGTCGCAGCTCGACTAATTGAATGAAGAAATTGGCACAGCCATAGTTGCTTGGTCTGAAGACAGTTTTCTTTGTTTCTTCACCCTTGCGAATTAAAACGGTTAGTCGTAACAGATTAATTATCCGTGTCCACTTTCAAGAGCGCTTGCAGCCTTACCCAGAAGTTTGTTTAACTGATCCAGTTCACTGGCAGTAAATGTTTCAGCTATCCAGGCTCTCTGTTCATTCCTCACTACAGTCATGACCTTCTCAACCAGCCTTTTTCCTTTCGCAGTTAGATGAACTAGCTTGCTACGTTTATCCTGCTTCTGTACCGACCTGCTCACCAGGTCACGGGCTTCCAGTTGATATAACAGTTTGGTCAGGCCACCAGATGTAATGAGTACCGCCTGTTGCAATTCGGTGGGTGTGAGCACATAGGGTGGCGCAGTAGAGCTCCGCAGAGCGACCAGAATATCGAATTCCCCCGCACTGAGATTATGTTCATTCAGAATCCGGATACCCCGTGCAAGCCCCATATCACGCACGCGATTCAGGTAAACCACAAACTCATGAATCGAATCATGTATTTCAGGCCAGTTTTCTTCTTTCAATTTGATTAGCTGATCAGCTGTGTATTTATTCGCCATCCAGGTTTCCACATCTAAAAAAGACCCCAACGATAGTACTTAATAAATATATATCTTGCAAGAAAGATAAATGAACTATATATTTATCTTTCAAGAAAGATACCTGGAGATGTCATGAATACATCCATCAAAACCTTCAAGCCAATCAACACAAAATTATTTATACGCACTGGGGTGATTTTGCTTCTTGCTTCTGTGTTGGCTGCTTGTAACGGCACCAGCCAGACCAGTCCGCAGGCCGCTGCCGCTCCCGAGGTGGGCATTATCCAGATCCAGCCACAATCTGTTGTCATCAGCGTTGAACTGGCCGGCCGTACGGAGCCCTATTCTATTGCTGAAGTGCGACCTCAGGTCAGTGGCATTATTCAGCAGCGATTGTTTAAGGAAGGCAGCGATGTTGTAACAGGTCAGGCTCTGTACCAGATTGATCCGGCCAGCTACCAGGCGTCCTACAACAGTGCAGTCGCCACCCTTGCCCGAGATGAAGCGAACCTGACCGCAGCGCGCCTGAAAGCCGAACGTTACAAGCAGCTGCGAAAAACCGGAATGACCAGCCAGGAATCCTATGATGATGCGGTCGCGGCCTTTAAGCAGGCACAGGCTACTGTAGACATGAGCAAAGCAACTGTTGAAAGCGCCGCCATTAATCTGGGTTACACACGTATCACCGCACCTATCGATGGTCGCATCAGCCGGTCCAGCTTTACCCAGGGCGCACTATTGACGGCCAACCAGGCCAGCCCCCTGACCACCATTCAGCAACTCGATCCCATTTACGTGGATATCACCCAGTCCAGCGCAGAGTTACTGCGCCTGCGACGCGCTTTAAGCAATGGTGATCTGCAGCGTCTGGATGAACTCTCCGCCGGCGTTAGCCTGATACTCGAAGATGGCAGCCGCTATGCCCATGAAGGTCAACTGCAGTTTACCGAAGCCAGCGTCGACGAACGCACGGGCAGCGTGACCTTGCGTGCCGTATTCCCGAATCCCGATCAGCAACTGCTGCCGGGTATGTATGTGCGTGCCGTGGTGCAGGAAGGTGTTCGGCAAAATGCCATCCTGGTTCCCCAGCAAGGTGTCAGCAGAGATGCTCGTGGACAGGCCACGGCACTGGTACTCAATGCAGACAACAAGGTGGAACAACGCAACCTGAGGGTGGATCGTTCGCTGGGTAATCAGTGGCTAGTAAGCGAAGGCCTTGCCGCCAACGACAGGATCATCATTGACGGATTGCAGAAAGTACGACCAGGCGCCAGTGCCCGTGCCGTGATCATTGAACCAACCACGCCGCTCAGTTTAAGCGCAGTCAATTAAGGACTGGAGGACATCATTCATGGCACGATTTTTCATTGATCGACCGATTTTCGCCTGGGTCATTGCGATACTTATTATGCTGGCGGGTGCTCTATCTATTCTGTCCCTCCCGGTCTCCCAGTACCCTTCCATTGCACCGCCACAGATCACGATTACTGCCACCTATCCCGGGGCATCGGCCAAAGCCATGGAGGATACGGTTACCCAGGTGGTTGAACAGCAGATGAAGGGGCTGGATGGACTACGTTATATGGCCTCGACCAGCAACTCTACGGGCACAGCAAGTATCAATCTAACTTTTAATAATGGCACCGATCCCGATGTCGCCCAGATGCAGGTGCAAAACAAGCTGCAGCTGGCCACACCGCTACTACCCACGGTGGTGCAACAACAGGGCATACGCGTGGCCAAATCGGCGAGAAACTTTTTACTGGTCGTTGGCCTGGTTTCCACAGATGGCAGCATGGACGTGGGTGACCTTGGGGATTATATGGCCAGCAGCCTGCAGGACCCGATCAGCCGCGTCGATGGCGTGGGCGAAGTGCAGCTGTTCAGTTCCCAGTATGCCATGCGCATCTGGCTGGATCCCCATAAACTCAACCAGTACGGCCTCACCCCCTCCGATGTGTCGGCGGCCATCCAGGCGCAGAATGCCCAGGTATCCGCGGGTGAACTGGGCGCCAGCCCGGCGGGCTCTGGACAGCAGCTCAATGCAACGGTGAACGTGCAGAGCCGCCTGAATACTGCCGAACAGTTCGAAGACATTCTACTGATTAGTAGCGAGACCGGGGCCAGCGTAAAACTGCGCGATGTGGCACGGGTTGAACTTGGCAGTGAAAGCTACCAGACCTTACCTCGATACAAAGGCCAGCCGGCTGCAGCCATGGCGATCCGACTGGCCACCGGCGCAAACGCACTGCAGACCGCCAGTGCCGTGCAGAGCAAAATCGAAGAACTCAAACAATTCTTCCCGGCCGGAATGGAAGCTATCTATCCCTATGACACCACGCCCTTTGTGCGTATTTCCATCGAGGAAGTGATCACAACCCTGGCTGAAGCCATCCTGCTGGTGTTTCTGGTGATGTACCTGTTCCTGCAGAACCTGCGTGCCACCCTGATTCCCACCATTGCCGTACCGGTGGTACTGCTCGGCACCTTTGGCGTGTTATCGGCTTTTGGTTATTCCATAAACACCTTGACCATGTTCGCCATGGTGCTGGCCATAGGCCTGCTGGTGGACGATGCCATTGTGGTGATTGAAAATGTCGAGCGCATCATGCGCGAAGAAGGTCTGCCGGCACGCGAGGCTACGCGCAAATCCATGAGCCAGATTACCGGCGCCCTGGTGGGTATAGCCCTGGTGTTATCCGCCGTGTTTATACCCATGGCCTTTTTCGGCGGCTCAACCGGTGTGATCTATCGGCAGTTTTCCATCACCATAGCATCGGCCATGTTGCTCTCGGTGCTGGTGGCATTGATTCTTACACCCGCGCTGTGCGCCACCATGCTGAAACCCATAGACCATGTGCAGCACGCTACCCAGGGTGGCTTCTTCGGCTGGTTCAACCGGCTATTTGACAGTGCCTCCAACACCTATCAGTCGCTGGTTGCCGGTATGTTAAAACGCAGTCTGCGCGTCCTGCTGATTTATGTTCTGATCGTGGCCGGCATGATGTTCATGTTCCTGCGCATGCCTACCGCGTTTCTGCCCGATGAGGACCAGGGCATTCTGTTTACCCAGATTATGCTGCCCGCCGGCGCCACCCGGGAACGCACACTGGAAGTCATCAAGCAGGTCGAGCAGCACTTTCTCAACAATGAAAAAGACACCGTGGAATCCATCATTACCGTCGCCGGCTTCAGTTTTGCCGGTAGCGGTCAAAACATGGGAATTGCCTTCATACGCCTGAAAGACTGGGGTGAACGCGACCGGCCCGAACTGGGCGTAAAAGCCATCGCAGGCCGTGCCATGATGGCTTTCTCAGGCATTCGCGACGCACTGGTGTTTGTCTTCCCGCCACCAGCCGTGATGGAGCTGGGCACGTCCAACGGCTTTGACCTGCATTTGCAGGACCGTGCCGGACTGGGTCATGAGGCCCTGACCCAGGCGCGCAACCAGTTACTGGGCATGGCCGCGCAGGACCCGAAACTTGTCGGGGTGCGACCGAATGGACTGCAGGACACGCCGCAGCTGCAGATCGATATCGACCATGCCAAAGCCGGCGCCTATGGCGTATCTGTTGCGGACATCAACAACCTGCTGAGTAGTGTCTGGGGCGGGAGTTATGTAGACGACTTTGTACACCAGGGTCGAGTGAAAAAGGTCTACCTGCAGGCAGATGCGCCCTTCCGCTTACAACCCGAGGATCTCAACGCCTGGTATGTGACCAACAGCGCCGGCGATATGGTGCCTTTCTCGGCGTTTGCCAGCAGTCACTGGAATTACGGATCCCCACGGCTGGAACGTTATAACGGCCTGCCTTCGATGGAAATCATGGGTGCACCGGCTGCCGGCGTCAGTTCAGGCGATGCCATGGCCGCCATCGAATCGCTTGCCGCAAAACTTCCGCCCGGCATTGGTTATAGCTGGACCGGCATCTCTTTCGAAGAACGACTGGCAGGCGCCCAGGCCCCCGCCCTGTATGCCCTTTCCATACTGATTGTATTCCTGGCGCTAGCGGCCCTGTACGAAAGCTGGTCAGTCCCCTTCTCGGTCATACTGGTAGTACCACTGGGTGTGCTGGGTGCCGTGCTTGCCACGTCCTTACGCGGCCTGCCGAATGATATTTATTTCCAGGTCGGTCTACTCACCACCATCGGCCTGGCGGCCAAGAACGCGATTCTTATCGTAGAGTTTGCCAAGAGCCTGTCCGAGCAAGGCAAGGGACTGGTGGAGGCTTCGCTCATTGCTGCAAAAATGCGCTTGCGACCCATCCTGATGACATCACTGGCTTTCGGCTTCGGTGTATTACCACTGGCGATAAGCAGCGGCGCCGGATCAGGTAGCCAGAATGCCATTGGCACCAGTGTACTGGGTGGCATGCTGGCAGCGACCTTCCTGGGCATCCTCTTCGTTCCCCTGTTTTTTGTCATGATTCGTAAATATCTGAGCAAAAATGCACAAACAGCAACTTTGTCAGATCCTATGAACCTGATACAGAAAACTTAAGGATTCGGAAGGCGAAGCGGTGGATCTATATCAAGATAAAAGTATTTTTTTAAAGACATGAACAGGTATTCAGGACAGAGGTAATACAATGTTTAGAAAATTCGTTGCAATCAGTTTGTTCGTATCCTTCGTTGCCATGTCAACATCGGGACTGATGATGTTCTTTATAAATGAAACATCGTTCACCATTCAAATGCACCCGGTGCATAAATTATTCGGGCTGCTTATGGTAGCAGCCGCATGCGCGCACATTACTCTCAATTACCGCGGCCTGCTTAATCATTTGAAAAAACGCACGGTCGCTGTGTTTGGATCGCTGCTGGTTGCAGTTCTTGTTCTGCTATACGGTGTTGCGATCAATCAACCGATTCCTGAAGGCATAGCAACACAATT
>JBFHPZ010000186.1:0-5635 GCA_041592495.1 Gammaproteobacteria bacterium
AACTGACAGTGGGCGAGGGTATACCCTCGCCATCCACTTGAGTATATGTTTATGAGTACAGGCTATATTATTTCCATGACGGTGACTGTACACATACCTTTTGCCCAATCATTAAAAGAAAAGCGTCGCCATATCAAAAGCCTGAAAGACAAAATACATCAGCAGTTTAACGCATCTGTTGCTGAAATTGATTGTCTGAATGAATGGCAGAAATCCGTAATCGGAATCGCTATGGTTAGTAATGACCGGACTTACCTTGAAAAGATAGTCAATTCCATAGAAACCTTCCTGCTACAAGTTCGCGACATTGTGATCACTGATATTCACCTTGAATGGGTATAAACAGAATTAGCCTATGGCGTGTTGCTAATCAGCCTAATTGATGGGAGTTTTAATCTTTCTGGTGTTACACTATTTTAAATATGGTAGGTACAGGAGAATGTTATGCCTGATTCTACAGCACCAGATCAGAGTGAATACATTAGCTGTGAAGTTTGCCTGAAATCAATCCCTTCCAGTGAATCAAAATGTGTTGAAACCGAAGACTATGTTGCCTATTTCTGTGGTCTTGAATGTTATGACATATGGGTGAAGCAGCAAAAGCAAATCAGGCGTGAATCGGATCAGTCAGACTGACGTTCTCGCGGTATTTGGCTTTTGTTTAAAGCGGGTTTAAAGTTTTGGTTTAATGACCTTGCATGCCCAGGAAGTATGTTCATGGTTTGTAATTGTTATGCTATCGATCACTTCATAGGCTCGTTCAATGTGCTTCCAGTGTTGAATGCTGAGTTCCTGCACGTGCATGGATATAATAAAAATTCCGTTATCTGACAGTAAAGGTTCATAGTGCTGAAGCACGTCGATGCAATCGTTAAAGCAGTATAGCGATTCATTAAATATAATAATGTCATATCGTTTGTCTGTTTCAAAAGTCAATGCGTCTGCTGTTAAAAATTCAGTGCGTTCATTTTTATATTGCTGGGCGGTTTCGATGGCAACACTGGAGATATCAATTCCGGTGTATTGTTCGTAGGGTAATATTGCCAGACGTTGTTGCAGTATCCCTGTACCACAACCAACATCCAGAATTTTTCCGTGTTTTGCAAAGAACTGGCAATATCCGATAATCACTGAATAATGAGCCAGCTCAGGCAACTGGTTTAGATAGGACCAACGGCCTTTAGTGTATTGATCATTCCATCCTGATTGGTCTATTTCAACAGAATACGCAAGGTTTTTAGACCTAAATGGAAGGTACTTCGCGATTATTTTCAGGAAAATATTTTGCATAACAGATCACTATGTTGTGATGGTTATGTGGCTATTTAATCAGTGTTTCTTGCGATTGTATATAGACATTATTTTTTTTAGTTCATCCAGCAAGGTATTTCGTTCTGGCGCAGATAATTCGGCTATTTCATCTGGATACGAGCCTTGTTCCATGGCATCAATTATATCATTCACGGCTGTGCAGCCTTGATTGCATATAGTTTCGAGTGCCTTGCTGATCTTTTCCTGGCTCATGATTATCTTTTGGTGTGTTCGCGCCAAACCTGGAATGTCGGGTATTGTTTGTAGCCTTTGCTTAATACATATAATAGTACATTGCTTAATCGATACAGGCGTACTACAGAGTCGATACGAATGATTTCCTTACCGTTTTCATCAAAAAAAATAAGGGTTGGAGCAAAGCTCAGGTCCAGATCCCTGGCCCAGTTTCTGGCAGTGGTTTTATGACCATCAGGTGTAATGACCGGTGTGTCTGATGTGATATCTAACTGTATGGCTTCCAGATTGTAGATGCTGGTGTTTAATTCAGGCTCACTCAAGGGTCCGGCATGAAGCACATCACAGGCATGACATCGTGGGTGTTCAAAGAACACAACCAGAGGTGCTTTTGCTGCTTGCGTGCTGCGGTCAAGGTTATAAGGCGGTGGTAAAAAGGCATCGTGTTCATTCATTTCATCCAGGCCAAAACCCATAGCAGCCTCTGCGCGAGCCAGATAGTCCCTGAATGGTTCCCGCAGATAATGTGAATCGGCAACAAACTCCAGCGCAGCACGGAACTGATAGGGTGGTCTGTAGCCCCTGAGATTGAGCACTAGCTGGCCAGATTTATTATAAAAGTGCAGTGTTGGCGTAAAGTTTGTTTTGGTGTTGGCTGAATAGTCTTTCTCTGTATAGGTTTTGCCGTCAAAATCGGTCACTGTTCGTTGGCCTCGAACATCTATGCCGATGACATCGAAATGGGTCCGGGTATAGTTCACAATATCAGGTGAACCCCAGTTTACTTCCAGTTGAGCTTTGCAATAAGCGCAATCTTTTCGTCCGAAATAGATAATCATCCCGGCTTTACCATTGCTTACGGCTTCGTTCAGACTGTCTTGCAAATCCAGGAAACTTAATTTGAACCAGGAGGGTGTTTCAAGGGTTTCGGTGAGGGGTGTGTCATCGAATAACAGCGGGTCGTTGGTAGTGGCATTTGCAGGTGAAACGGTGAGTACCAGAAACAGAAATAAATGCAATGTAATCAGGTAGTTAATCATAGACTTTGATAAGTGATCGAACTTGCTCATGATACATGTTTGTTTGGGCAATGTCTTTCTGCCTGGTCAGGGTTTATGGGCGCGTGACAGATATTCATGGCTGCGCATTTCTATCAGGCGACTGGTAGTGCGTTTAAATTCAAAGGCAAATTGATGTCCCTGATAAATCTCATCCGGCGTTGTTTCAGAACTGGCCAGCAATTTGATATTACGATCGTAAAATTCGTCTATTAGATTTATAAATCGTTTGGCTTTGTCATCTGTTGCGGCATCCATGCGAGGTATATTTGAAACAAAAACTGTATGGAATCGTCGGGCAATTTCAATATAGTCGCTGGTAGCCCTTGGACCAGAACATAATTCGTCGAACTCAAACCATACCAGGTCATCCGCAATTAATTTGGCCATGATACTACGGTAATTGATATTCAGCTGGCTATCTGCGCTGGCCGGGCAGGGTGCAAGCTCAATAAATCGGGAGCGTAAGGTTTCATGGCTTGTTGCATTCAGTGGACAGTACCAGGTTTCTGCTTTTTCGAGTAAACGTAGTCTGTGGTCTATGCCGCCATCAACATTTACTATGAGACTGTGCTGATTAATAAGTTCGATAGCAGGAATGAATCGTTCACGTTGTAGCCCATTTTTATAAAGCTCATGGGATGGCAAATTGGAGGTGAATACCATTGTTACATTTTCTTGCAACAATGCATTCAGCAGGCCATATAGAATCATGGCATCGGTAATGTCGTCCACGTGAAATTCATCAAGGCAAAGAATACTTGCTTGTTTGGACAGGTTTTTTGCCACTATAGATAATGGATTTTTCTGGCCTTTGAGCAGGCTTAGTTGATCATGTACGGTTTGCATAAACCGGTGAAAGTGGAAGCGGAGTTTGTTGTCGAAGGGCAGGGTGTCGTAAAAAAGATCCATGAGCCAGGTTTTGCCACGGCCAACTCCACCCCATAAATACAGTCCCTTAGGGGCAGGCTGTTTTAATCCAAGCCGGGTTTTAACTAAATGGAAGAATTGTTTTTTTTGATGGACGTTTTGGGTTAACTGGTAATGTAGAGCATCAAGTAGTTCAATAGCATTGGCCTGTGAGTTATCCTTGTATAGCCCTTGTCTGGCAATACGGCGAGAATACTCCATTTTAGGGCTTATAAAATTGATTAATGGTGTATTTATCATTAATAAACAGTGGTTTACGGTATTAATTTAAAGTATTGTATTATTAGTTTCACAGGTTGCTTTTTGATAGTGTTTTTCTAATTATGAAGTAAATTTAAATCGTATTCAGATATTTTCTAACAGCACCCAAGTTCGCTTCTTCAATTGAGGTAAATACTTTTATTTGCTAATATACGCGACGATTTTGGGCCAAATTAATAACCTCCCGACAAGGCCATTAAATAACATTTATGACACGCTATATCTTTATTACGGGCGGTGTAGTTTCATCCCTAGGGAAAGGAATTGCTGCTGCCTCACTCGGTGCTATTCTCGAAACCCGCGGCCTTACTGTCAGAATGCTCAAGCTGGATCCTTACATCAATGTAGATCCGGGTACCATGAGCCCCTTTCAGCATGGGGAAGTTTTTGTTACCGAAGACGGTGCTGAAACCGATCTCGATCTGGGTCACTACGAGCGCTTCGTGCGTACCAAGACCAGTAAATCCAGTAACTATACTTCCGGCCGCATTTACGAAACGGTTATTCGCAAGGAACGTCGCGGAGAGTATCTCGGAGCCACTGTACAGGTAATCCCGCATATTACCGACGAAATCAAGCGCAGCATTATCGAAGGTGCCGGCGATGCCGATATCGCCATGGTGGAAATTGGCGGTACGGTGGGTGACATCGAGTCCTTGCCGTTTATGGAAGCCATTCGTCAGATGGGTGTCCAGCTGGGCCATGATCGCGCCATCTTTATCCATCTTACACTTGTGCCTTACATAGCGACTGCCGGCGAAGTCAAAACCAAGCCAACTCAGCATTCTGTCAAGGAACTACGATCCATCGGTATTCAGCCGGATATTCTTTTGTGCCGGTCCGAGCAATATCTGCGGGAAGAAGATCGCCGCAAGATTTCCCTGTTTACCAATGTTGACGAACGTGCAGTCATCTCGGCTAAAGATCTGGACCATATTTACAAAATTCCACAGTGGTTGCATGACCAGGGCCTCGATAACATTGTTGTTGAAAAGCTTAAGCTGGATGTGCCCCCGGCAGATTTGTCCGAGTGGAAAAAAGTGGTTGATGCCCTCGAGCACCCTAATTCCGAAGTCACCATTGGTATGGTTGGCAAATATGTTGATTTAACTGAATCATATAAATCCTTGAACGAAGCCCTGAGTCATGCGGGCATTAGTAATCGGGTTAAGGTGAAAATCACCTATATTGATTCGGAGAATCTGGAAAAAGGCGATCTTGGTCAGCTACATGATCTGGATGCCATCCTGGTACCGGGTGGGTTTGGTAAGCGTGGTGTTGAAGGCAAAATTGCTGCTGTGCGTTATGCCCGTGAAAACAAGGTGCCCTACCTGGGAATTTGTCTGGGTATGCAGGTTGCCGTCATTGAATATGCACGGGATGTTGCAGGGCTAAAAAATGCCCATAGCACAGAATTCGACAAGGGATGCGATCATCCGGTGATAGCCCTCATAACAGAATGGATGACAGCCCACGGCACAGTTGAAAAGCGTGATGAGCGTTCAGATCTGGGCGGCACCATGCGCCTGGGTGCGCAAAAATGTCTACTCAAGGAAGGAACCCATGCACGCGAAGTCTATGGGAAAGATGCGATCAACGAGCGTCATCGACATCGTTATGAGTTTAATAATCACTACCTGAAATCCCTGCAGGATGCGGGCCTGGTTATAGCCGGTACATCAGCTGATGGCAGTCTGGTGGAAGTGATCGAATTAAAAGATCACCCCTGGTTTATAGCTTGTCAGTTCCATCCGGAATTCACATCGACACCGCTGGATGGTCATCCTCTGTTTGCCGATTTTATACGTGCTGCATGCAAGCATCGCGATGAATCTGGCAGGAGCAAAAATTAATGAAACTATGTGGTTTTAATGTTGGCC
>JBFHPZ010000187.1:0-5633 GCA_041592495.1 Gammaproteobacteria bacterium
CTGATACGTCTGAATCGACAGAACAAATCACCGATGAAGATGACGATAATAACGATGACGATTTGATCGTGATTTATCTGATTGCTGAAAACAAAGAACAATTGAAAGGTGAACAGATATTGAGTGCATCGATCGCATCGCAACTGGAATATGGTGATATGCGAATTTTTCATCGTATGGATGATTCCGGTGAAATCCTTTTCAGCATGGCAGACATGAAACAACCCGGCTGGTTTGATTACGATAACATGCACAAATTAAAAACACGTGGTGTTACCTTTTTCATGCAGGCAGAATTATGCTCACATCCCGTAAACGCACTGGATGAAATGTTGTTATGTGCGCATAGCATGGCCAGTATGTTAGGTGCCAGATTATGTGATCAGAACCGGCATCTGTTAAACGAAACCGTGGTCAGAAGCCTGAGGGAAAAAGCAAAAGCTTTCAGCAAGGCCAAAGTCTGATTTTCAACCGCGTTAACATTCGGTTTTCCGGTAATTTCCTATCATGACCAATAAACAGCAAGCTGCAATACAAATCGAACAACTTCGTCAGCAAATCAATCATCACAATTATCAATATTACGTTCTCGATACACCGGAAGTACCGGATGCAGAATATGATCGTCTGTATCGAACACTGCAATCGTTGGAAAAACAGTTTCCTGAACTAATCACCCGGGATTCGCCAACGCAACGCGTGGGTGATGTGCCGTTGTCATCTTTCGCCCAGGTGAAACATGAAATTCCCATGCTTTCACTGGACAATGTATTCAATGAAGAAGAGCTACGGGATTTCTATCGTCGCGTCCGGCAACGACTCGACACGGATGTGGCGATTGAGTTTGCAGCAGAACCCAAACTTGATGGGCTTGCCGTTAGCCTGTTATATGAAAAGGGTATCCTGATCAGAGCCGGTACCCGAGGCGATGGCACCACCGGTGAAGACATTACCCAGAATATTCGCACCATTCCATCCGTGCCTTTGCATTTGATGGGAAAGGAAGTGCCACAGATACTGGAAGTGCGCGGCGAAGTATTCATGCCCAAGGCGGGATTTGAGTCACTTAATCGCAAGGCAAGAGAAAAGGGTGACAAGGTGTTCGCCAATCCGCGCAATGCCGCCGCCGGTTCCCTGCGTCAACTGGATCCACGTGTCACCGCCGAGCGACCGTTAGCTATGTATTGCTATGCGGTTGGACGCGTAGAGCCTAAACAGGAATTGTCCACGCATGCCGAAATGCTGGATATGTTAATGCATCTTGGTTTACCGGTCTGCAAAGAGCGGGCCGTAGTTAAGGATGTGGAAGGTTGTCTCGATTACTTCAATGCCATGGCGGCAAAACGCAATGCTTTGCCTTACGAAATTGATGGCATTGTTTATAAAGTGAATCGGCTTGACTGGCATAAGACATTAGGTTTTGTGGCAAAAGCACCGCGTTGGGCCATAGCCCATAAATTTCCGGCCCAGGAAGAAATTACCACTATTAACGGCATTGAGTTTCAGGTAGGTCGCACCGGCGCATTAACACCGGTGGCGCGACTGGAGCCGGTATTTGTCGGTGGCGTAACCGTGAGCAATGCAACTTTGCACAATATGGATGAAATAGAACGCAAGGATGTTCGTGTCGGTGATCAGGTCATAGTACGCCGCGCCGGTGATGTTATACCGGAAGTCGTAAGTGTGGTTCCCGGTACACGTAAACAGGGCGCCAAAAAAATTCAACTGCCGGCAAAATGTCCGGTGTGCGGTTCCGATGTGGAACGCGAAGAAGATGAAGCCATTGCCCGTTGCAGTGGTGGTTTATTTTGCGAAGCCCAGCGTAAGGAATCGATTAAACATTTTGCTTCCCGCAAGGCCATGGATATAGATGGCCTGGGTGACAAACTGGTTGAGCAGCTGGTGGATGAACAGTTGATCAACCATGTAGATGATCTTTATCGCTTAACGGTTGAGCAGCTGGCATCACTGGAACGTATGGGTGAAAAATCCGCGAGCAATCTGGTTGCTGCACTGGAGAAAAGTAAACACACAACACTGCAGCGTTTTATTTATGCCCTGGGTATTCGCGAAGTCGGCGAAGCCACTGCCTTGATGTTGTCACAACACTTCGGCTCTCTGGAGGCCCTGATGAAAGCGGATGCAGAGGAATTACAAACCGTGCAGGATGTTGGGCCGATTGTGGCTTCGCACATCGAGCGTTTCTTCCAGCAGGAACATAACCTGGATGTGATTAATAAACTCATTGCCGCCGGTGTCTCCTGGGACGATATTGAAAAGCCAGAGGCCGGTGAACAGAGCCTTGCCGGTTTAACGTTTGTACTTACCGGTGCTTTAAGTATTAGTCGTGATGAAGCCAAGCAAATGTTGCAGGCGAAAGGTGCAAAAGTCGCAGGCAGTGTGTCGAAGAAAACCGATTATGTGGTGGCAGGTGAGAGCGCAGGTTCAAAAGCAGTCAAGGCAGAACAACTGGGCGTCAAGATCATTGATGAACAAGCCATGATGCAAATGCTTGGTGAATGAGTTTGATAAATGATTAGTGGGATTTCAGACCGTTGCTGCTGAGGAAAATCTCCGAGCCCATATTTGCAGGCGGCATCCGCTTTAGTTGATCTATGGTATTTTCCCTGATCATTTGCTCAATATGACCAATGTTCTGTTGCAAGGCAACAAGGTATAAATTGTCACCACCAAAATGGCTTTCAGCATATTTGTAAACGCTTTTGAAAATATTATTCAAACGTTTTTGTACTTCGGATTCATAAAATGCCGGTGTTTTGAATAACAAATCATCCGCAGATTCAAAAATAACCTGCTTACTGCCATCTTCCTTTATGGCTTCGGTCATGCCACCCAGTACAAATTCCGGGTAGAGACGATCACGGCATTTTTCCAGGTAACAACGATCTGACATTTGTGCAATCAGGTCTGCGGTGCCAACCATGTATCCCAGAATATGGAGCTTTTCATCGGGTAAATGGATATTTTCAGGTGCGACTTCATAGCCGGTGTAATGCACCATGCTGGCGGCGATTTCAGCAAATTCACCCAGGCCGATCAAGGTGAGGTATTTACGCAGGAATGTGGCGCTACGGCTGACATGAATGCGGGTGTATTCTGCACCGTTATGATGTTTCTGGTCATGGGTTTCACGAATATAACCCGAGTCATGAAACAGGGCGGTGATAATGGCAATACTGGTGAGTTTGGCGCCGAAGGTGTGATGGCTATCGCTCTGTCGCTCATGGCCATCGATGATTCGGGTTAAAGCCAGGGTCATGTCCAGTGTATGTTGCTTGTCATGATAGAAAGTATCGCAAGCCTGATAGCCTTTGAATAAACCCTCGAACAGGTTGTCGAAATCTTCAAACGCACGGCGAATATAGGAGTCATTGCCACGATGATAACAAGCATGGAATATATCGCACACTGCATCACACACTGCCTGGGTATTATTAACATGTACTGAATTAGTTACATCAAATTCGGAATGGCGATTTTTCATGGACTGGGGTCGTGCGGCTTGCAATGAACTTATCCTACAACCTGATTTGAAAAATCGTTGTGAGATTTGTCACAGTGAAACTTATGTTTGCTGGCAATATTTGATGTTTTTTTCATTTTTTATAAAAAGCGTGTTTTTATTCACATGTTCGGGTGATTACTTACTGGTGTGGGTGAAAGCACCATCCCAATTTTCACCCGGTGGGTTGTTGCGGAAGAAGGCAATACGATCCAGATAAATCTGGTAAATCTTGCGTTCCGGTTCTACCTGGCTCAGGGCAAATAATTCTTTTTCGGCATCATCCCATTTCTGGCCGCGGTACAAGCTTAGTGCATGATGAAATTTCTTGATGTTATTGCGCAGGGTCTTGTCAATGTTTTCTACAAGATCGATAGGTTCGAATATTCTTACTGGCTTGTCCTTGCCTTTAACTCGAACCAGATCGAGTTCCCGGTATTCAAATTCGGGTACTGCATGACGGGTGGTTTCGCTGGTGATAATTTCCACGCCATAGTTTTTGGTCAGGCCTTCCAGTCGCGAGCCCAGGTTTACCGCATCACCAAGTACGGTGTAATCGACGCGGAATTCAGAACCCTTGTTGCCCACATTCATGGGTCCGGTATTAATACCAACACCAATACGGATTTCTGGCCAGCCCAGTTTGCTGAATTCTTCACGCATGGTCTGTGTGGCCTTGAGCATTTCGATGCCGGCGGTGAGGGCATGGCGTGCATGTTGTGAATCTTCCAGTGGCGCGCCCCAGAACGCCATGATGGCGTCCCCCATATATTTATCGATAGTGCCACGGTTCTGGTGAATCACCTGGGTCAGTGGCGTGAGGAATGAGTTAATGAACTTGGTGAGTTCCTTTGGCTCCATGTTTTCCGAGATGGTGGTGAAGTTACGTACATCGGTAAACAGCACCGTCATCTGGCGGATTTCACCATCCAGGTTGATTTTGGTGAGGTTCTTGCTCATTTCGTCCACCAGTTCCGGTGGTACATATTGGCCGAACAGGTGAGTCAGTTGACGTTTGCCACGGGATTCAACAAAGAAACCATAGGTCATGTTGAGTACATAGAGTAATACGATTAACAACAGAGGCGAGGCTACGGGTAAAACAATTTGCCAGTTGTTCCATGCAGTGGCATCGATAAAAAAGATAACGCCCAGTGCCGCTGCCAGTGTCAGGCTGCTCCATAGCGGTGACAGTACCGGCAAAATAAATGTTAAAACCAGACCAAATGCAAACAGCAGAATAATTTCAAAGCCCATGATGTATTCGGGCTTGTGTTTTACAGTCTGGTCCAAAATGCCCTGGATGATATTGGCATGAACTTCTACCCCGGGATACGCCGCCTGCAAAGGCGTGGTTCGTAAATCCAGTAATCCGGCAGCACTGGTGCCGAACAGAACGATTTTATTGCTGAGATCCTCTACAGATGCTGTCTTGTTCAGGATGTCCGCTGCGGAAATATATTTAAAACTACCCTGTTTGCCGATATAGGGAACCAGCACAGCGGATGATTCATCCACCGGTATGGCAATGTCACCGATATAGATGAATTCAAGGGACTTTTGGTTGCTGGCTTCATCCAGGGTGGAGATGCCTATTTTAATATCGGTATTCCCCATGGCGGCACGGGTAACGGCCAGCGCCAATGACTGATAAATGCGGTTATCGTAAACCTGTAATAAGGGTACGCGACGGAACACGCCGTCATCATCCAGCAAGGGATTATCAAAATAACCACCGTTCAGCGCATGTTCCTGAAGTACATCGATGTTGGCGGTGTAACCCGCGGCACGGGTCAGGCTGGGAAACCCGGCGATTACATCCGGTGTGAACTGGGGAATGGTATCGGGTAACTTGCCTTTTTTCAGTGAGGTATCCAGCTGGTCAAATACAATTCCAAGTACCGTGTTACGACCCTTCAGGCTGCGTGCCAGTTGCTGATCTCTGTGCAGAGTGGCCTGGGCCCTGGTGTAAATATTCTGGAATTCTGCATTGCTGGCCAGCGAGCTTTTGGCTATGTCTTCGATAATTTGATCGCTGGGATCTTCATCTTTTTCAGCAAAAACAATATCAAAACCCAGCACATTAACCTTGTAATAGTCGAACAGGTTA
>JBFHPZ010000188.1:0-5617 GCA_041592495.1 Gammaproteobacteria bacterium
ACATGTTACAGACCATTAATGATCGTGCAAAAGGGATAGTTGGCGGTATTATCATTTTCTTTTTGTCATTAACTTTTGCTTCATGGGGCATTCAGGAATATTTAACCTCTGGAAAAGAAAAGTTTGCCGCAAAGGTCAATGATAGCGAAATCTCTGTGCGTGAATTTGATGATGCACTGGCAAAGCAGAAACAACGTTTACAGTCCATGTTCGGTGGCAAGATGCCAACTGATGAAGTATTTGAAACCCGAATCAAGCAACAGGTTCTGGACCAGCTAATAACCCGTAGAGTGCTCGAGCAGTTCGCCCTGTCTCAAGGCTACCGGATTTCAGATGTTGATCTAGCAAAAAGCATTCATGCTATGGATGCCTTCCAGCAGGATGGTAAATTTACAGCTAATACTTACAAAGAAATTATCAAATCGCAGGGAATGAGTGTGTCAGAGTTTGAACATCTCTACCGTCGAGATTTGTTATTACAGCAATACCAGGATGGCTTGACGAAAACCACGATTGTAGACCATGCCAGTGTCGTGAAGATGGAGCAATTCCAGAAGCAGACACGCAATGTAGATTACCTGCTGTTTACACAACAAAAGTATCTGTCCGATATTTCATTTACAGAAGATGAAGTTAAACAATATTTTAACGAGCATCAAGATCGCTATATGCAACCTGAGCAGGTCAGAGTGTCATATCTAGAGCTTACAGCCAAAGATCTGGACATTAATGCTCCTGTCGACGAAGAGGCTTTACGCCGTCGTTACGATGAATATGTAGCCAGTGTTGCGAATAATGAGCAGCGCAAAGCCAGGCATATTCTCATTAAACTGAATGCAGATGATAATCAATCTGTGCGTGATGAGAAAAAACAAAAACTGACATCATTACTGGAACAAATACGGAAAGGGCAGTCCTTTACTGAGCTGGCAAAAACAACATCACAGGATCCTGGCTCAGCATCACAAGGTGGTGATCTTGGTTGGGTAACACGGGGCATGATGGTCCCGGCGTTCGAAGAAGCTCTCTATAAACTGAAAAAAGGAGAAACTTCGAATATTGTCCAGACTGAATTCGGTTATCACATCATACAACTGGAAGAAATCAAGGGCGAAATGCCTGAATCATATGAGGCCAGAAAGCCTCAATTGATTGCAGAGATGCAACAGACTGAAATTGATAATGCGTTTTATGAACGCTCCGAAATGCTGGCGACTCAATCGTATGAAAATGATGAGACTTTGCAAACAGCAGCGGAAAACCTGAATTTGAATATTCAGCAATCAGAATTCTTTACACGCATGTCAGGCAATGGCATAGCGTCTAATCCAGCTGTCCGTGAAGCTGCATTTTCACCTCTGGTGTTAAGCCAGGGACGAAACTCAGAGGTTATTGAACTGGGTAAAAATCATATTCTGGTGTTGAGATTACTTGAGCACACCCCTGCAAAGCCTAAATCATTCGAAGAAGTTGAGCCTCAGGTTGAGCTTTCGCTAAAATCTGAGAAAGCTCAACTGGCGACCCAGTCTGCAGCGCTTCAGGCATTGGCTAATGTAGAGAAAGGACAGCCTTTATTAGAACAGGCTTCTGCTGATAAGCGTAGTCAGCTCATCAAACTTGGTTATGTCAGTCGAGATAATACAAGCGTTGATAAGCAAATTTTACACTCGGCATTTAGTATGCAAAAGCCAGATCAACAGAAACCAGTTTATAAAACGATAGAATTGCATGATGGTGTTGCACTGGTTGCACTGTTGGATGTTAAAAATTCGACTGAAGCTGCCAGGCCTGAAGACATTCAGGCTATTCAGCAACAACTTGAGACCAGTTTGTCGAATCAGGAATTTGTTGCTGTCATAGATTTTCTAAAAGCAAATTCTGAAATTCAGACAACCAAAGATCTGTTCCAGTGATTGGACGGTTTTTAAAATTACAATTACACTGGCAAATCTTTATTGCCCTGTTGCTGGCGGTTTTTGCCGGACTGGTGACAGGGCAGGAATCTACCTTACTAGGCATACGTTTTTACGAACTGTATGATTTCTTTGGAACGCTGTTCCTCAATGCGCTGAAAATGCTCATTGTTCCCCTGATAGTGTCATCCATTATTGTTGGTATGATGGGTATAGGTTCAGGAGAACATCTTGGACGTCTCGGTGGTAAAACACTCATTTATTATTTTGTTAGTAGTCTGCTGGCTATTCTGACCGGACTTTTAATTGTCAATCTGATCATGCCGGGTATAGTTGATGGACAGCCTGCAAAGGATATGATTGGTCTCACTGAAAATATTGAGGAAGTGACTTCGAAAGTCGAGGGAAAGGGGCCAGGTGATATTGTAGCGGTTTTTTTACGCATGGTGCCTGCAAATATCGTTTCGGCTGCTGCCGATGGACAGATGCTTGGTTTGATATTTTTCAGTCTTCTCTTCGGATATTTTCTGACCAAAATTAAGGAGCCACAGCTAAGTACCCTTAAACAGTTCTGGCAAGGTGTCCTCGATGTAATGATGGAAATTACCAACTGGGTCATGAAATTTGCACCCCTTGGCGTGTTTGCTCTGGTTGCCAAAGTAGTTGCTTCATCCGGACTTGAAGCGTTCAAACCCCTGGCATTTTTCTTTTTCACAGTGCTTATCGCTTTGCTTGTGCATTTCCTTATTACCCTTCCATTGATTCTAAAATTCATTGCTGGTGTTAAGCCTCAACGCCACTTCAGGGCAATGGCGCCTGCTTTGCTTACGGCATTTTCAACCAGTTCATCCTCGGCAACATTGCCTCTTACCATGGATTGTGTTGAACAGCGTGCAGGTGTCTCTAATAATGTCAGTAGCTTCACTCTGCCATTGGGTGCTACGGTGAATATGGATGGTACAGCATTATATGAATGTGTTGCTGCCATGTTTATTGCACAGGCTTATGGAATTGAATTAACGTTCACCACCCAGTTTATGATCGTGCTGATTGCATTACTGACATCCGTCGGTGTTGCAGGCATACCGTCAGCAAGTCTGGTGGCTATCACTATTATACTTGCTGCCATTGGTTTGCCGCTGGAGGCGATTGGAATGATTCTGGCAGTCGATCGTGTACTGGATATGTTCAGGACATCAGTTAATGTATTCAGCGACTCAGTTGCCGCTGTCGTGATTGCCAGGCTGGAAGGTGAGACTAATCTGTTGCAGAAAGAATTCTGAGAGATAAAAATAAAAAAGGGAAGTCATAAACTTCCCTTTTTGTCTAAAGCAAGCTGTCTTGTCTAGCCAGTCATCATGCCAACAATGTGGTAGCCGCTGTCAACATACAGAACTTCACCTGTAATGCCATGTGCCAGTTTAGATGCCAGGAAAGCACCGGCATCACCAACTTCCTCGATCGTTACATTACGTCTTAAGGGTGCGTTGTTCTCAACGTGTTCAAATATTTTCTTGAAGCCACCAATGCCTGCTGCTGCCAGTGTTTTGATAGGACCGGCTGAGATCGCATTAACTCGAATACCTTCCGGTCCAAGATTGTGTGCAAGATAGCGCACATTGGCTTCCAGACTGGCCTTGGCCAGGCCCATAACGTTGTAACCTGGGAAGGTGCGCACGGCGCCAAGATAACTCAGCGTGATAATGGATGCATCTTCACGATTCTGCATCATATGGCGTCCAGCCTTGGCAATGGCAGCAAGACTGTACGAGCTGATATCGTGGGCCATGGAGAATCCTTCGCGGGTCAGATTGTCCAGGTAGTCACCCTCAAGCATTTCCTTTGGTGCATAGGCGATGGAGTGAATAATGATATCGAGAGAATCCCAGTAATCATCCAGTTTTTCAAACACGCCTTCAATTTCATTATCATCTTCCACATTGCAGGGAATGACGATATCGGAATCCAGTTCACCGGCAAATTTTTCAACGCGCTCTCTCAAACGCTCATTTTGATAGGTAAATGCGAGTTCGGCGCCTTCGCGTTTCATTGCCTGGGCAATGCCCCATGCAATCGAACGATTACTGGCAACCCCAAATATTAAGGCGCGCTTGCCACTCAAAAAACCCATAGGGTAACTCCTATTCATTATATGATTGTGTTGGTATGCTTATGCCCCATGAAAGCAGGCAACTCATTGGGAATAGATAATATGCTGTTAAAAACAGGATTTCACCCCCTCACCCTGATTTTTTTGCTAATTATCTCCATCTTTTCTTCATCTGTACAAGCAGCAGCCTCCATGGCCATGGGGTATGAGCCCAAATATGGCAAGGATTTCACGCATTTTGATTATGTGAATCCGCAAGCTAAGAAGGGAGGCAAACTCGTTTTATCCGGATTTGGTACATTCGATAGCCTCAATCCTTATATCCTCAAAGGTATCGCCGCCGAAGGTCTTGGGCTGGTATATGAATCTTTGGTAGAGAAAAGTCTTGATGAACCCTTTAGTGCTTATGGCCTGTTAGCTGAAGATATGGTTCTGGCGGATGATAAATTATCCGTGACATTCCGCTTGAATCCACAGGCACGTTTTTCTGATGGCACCCCGGTAACAGCAAACGATGTGAAATTCTCATTTGATAGCCTGATGAGTGAACAGGCTCACCCACAATTTCGATTTTACTATGCGGATGTAAAACAAGCTGTCGTCATAGATAAACGCACTGTGCGCTTTGATTTTAAAAATGTTAATCCGGAATTACATTTGATCGTTGGCAGCATACCCGTTTTCTCCAGTCAGTGGTTGCACGGCAGAGAGTTTGATAAGGTCACAGAAGAAAAACCTGTCAGCTCCGGTCCCTATGTTGTGGAATCTTTTTCCTTAGGCAAACAAATTGTGTACAAACGTAATCCAGACTACTGGGCAAAGGATTTGCCAGTGCGCAAGGGGATGTATAACTTTGATCAAGTTGTTTACAAGTACTACAAGGACACTACTGTCGCTCTTGAAGCATTTAAGGCAGGTGAGTTTGATTTCTTTTTTGAAAATCATTCCAAGCGTTGGGCGCGAGACCATGTAGGACCTCGATACGACTCGGGTGAAATACTTAAAACCGAACTTCGCCATAAAAACAATGCAGGTATGCAAGGTTTTGTTTTCAACTTACGCCGCCCCCTGTTCCAGGATATACGTGTGCGCAAGGCATTAACGCTGGCTTTTGATTTTGAATGGTCAAATAGTCGTCTGTTCTATGATCAATATGTACGAAATGACAGTTATTTCAGTAATAGTGAGCTGGCTGCACAAGGTCTGCCGCAAGGGAAAGAGCTTGAATTGCTGGAGCCTTACAGAGAACAGTTGTCTTCAGATGTCTTTGAAAAAATCTGGCAGCCACCCACAACCAAACCTCCATTATCCCTGAGACATAATCTGCGACAGGCAAAACAATTATTAATTGAAGCAGGTTGGCAAGTGAAGGACGGCGTCTTAAAAAATGCTGAAGGTGAGGTATTCAGTTTTGAATTTATGCTAATTCAGAAAGGTTTCGAACGTATTCTTGCGCCCTATGCTAATAATCTAAAGAAACTGGGAGTGCAAATCAGCTATCGTACAGTGGACGCTTCCCTATATGAACGTAGAATTCGTACATTCGATTTTGATATGGCGGTAACCAGTTTTCCACAATCAGCATCACCGGGTA
>JBFHPZ010000189.1:0-5592 GCA_041592495.1 Gammaproteobacteria bacterium
GGTGACCAGCAGTGACAATGCAAATCCCCCGATTAACCTGGTGAGTAGTCCGGAGGCCGACCTGCGAATGACTCCCGGGATGATGCCATTATTTAATTTCGTATAAAGTTTTTCGGCACGTTTTACATCGTCCGCATCTGGCTTGATACGTACTGACTGATACTCGGTGGTCTGGCCGTTATTTACGATAGGTGTGGCATAGGCATGTACCCAATAATGATCGCCGGATTTGCAGCGGTTTTTCACCATACCCATCCATGAATTACCTGCTTTCAGGTTTTTCCATAAATCTTCAAATGCGGCTGGCGGCATTTCCGGGTGACGTACGATGTTATGGTTGGTGTTAATGAGTTCTGCTTCGTTAAAGCCACTGATTTCGATGAAGTCATCGTTGATATAAGTAATGATGCCCTTGGGATTCGTTGTTGAAAGGATGTTGGCATTGGGATCGTAGGCTTTTTCTCGATCGCTAATCGGATAATTCTTTTTCATTTGTACCTCTGAGGGGTGGGACGTTTTTTACTGCAGGAACATTATCTTTGGTTAACCTGCTTATAAATAAATTTAGACAGTATTTGATAAATGTCTACATTTATTGTGGTTATCTGTGACTAAAGATACACAGATATGCGTGATAAAACGCACAGGTCATGTGTTATCGCTTAATGTCCTGGCCGCTCCGCAGTAAATATTCCGGTAAATCAGTCGATTAGCTAGAGGCATGTCATTTGCTTGTATATTATATTCCCCGTTTATATCGTCCATATTGTGTAAATTGGCCCTGGCCAGGTATTGACGGTTATCAAGGCTGTCAGGCAGCGCACATTATTAAAATGTTGCAGTGACGGGTGATTGAGTGCCGGTTCCGGTTTGTATTAAGGCAATTAAATAAAAGGTTAAGTGGTTATGACCGTGGCAGAGATTTTTGATAAGGGTGGCATCATCGTCTGGCTGCTGCTGATGTATTCATTTATTGCGCTCGCTGTAGTGGCTGAACGTTTACTGCATTATGTCCTGATGGGGAGGCCGCCCAAAAATGTCGAAGATATTTTGAACAGTGCCTTTGCAAGTGGTGAAGTTGAGCAACAAATTTCAAATCTGAAGGGACCTGAAGCTCGGGTGATGCAGGGTATCTTTCAGGCAAAAACCAAACATATCAAAGACCTTGAAAGTGTGGCATCACGCTATGGTTCGGAAGAATTGCAAGGGATGGAGCGCGGATTTCGCACCTTATCGATTTTAGGCAATACCGCGCCGCTGCTGGGATTGCTGGGCACCATCATGGGTATGATTAAAGCGTTCATGGTAATTGAAGTCGCCGGTGGCAAGGTTGACTCACAGGCATTGGCCGGAGGTATCTGGGAAGCCATGTTAACCACCGGTGTTGGCCTGGCGGTTGCGATTCCGATTTTATTTTTATTGCATTTCCTTGAGGGCATGGCGGATCGTCGCGCTCATAGCATGCGACGTTGTGCCATGTTGATGCTGGAACATCTTCCTCATGCACATAAACATGAAGACGGTGAAGTAACCCATCATCGCAAGGGTGTTGTGCATGCAGTTTGAAGGTTATCGTCGAAGCAGTAATATTCCTAATCTGACACCGCTGATTGATGTCGTATTTTTATTGCTGATTTTTTTTATGCTAACGTCACATTTTGTGCGTAATGAGTCCCTGAATATTGAATTACCGGAAGCAGAAACCGGTGAGCGTTTGCAGGAAGGGGACGTGCTTGAAATTATCATCGACGCCGATGGAAATTTGATTTACCAGAATCAAAAAATGGATGATGCGCTGCTGGAAGAAAAATTACGCGGCGATTTGTTAACCGTTCAGGATAAAAATGTTCGCATCAAGGGTGATGAACGCGCCGATCTGGGTAAAGCTGTTCGGGTGCTGGATATAGCACGCAAGGCAGGCGCCAGTGGTGTCGATATAGTTACCGAGAAAAAATGATCAGGCAGGATTATGCAACCTGGACTGCAGGCATCATGTTGTCACTGGCAGTACATGCAGGATTGTTTTTCAATGCCGGTGCACAGTTGGGCATGGCAGAAGCAACATCCGCCAGCGTTCCATTGACCACGCGTTTAAATTTCAATCAGGAACCCAAACCGGAGCCGGTGGAAGAAATCAAGCCAGAGCCGGTTAAGCCCAAACCCAAACCCAAGCCAAAACCGAAGCCCATCGAACCAGAGCCGGTGAAACAGGAAAAAATTATTCCACCGGAACCGGAGCCCGTGGTGCAACAAATAGTGAAACCACAGCCCAAGGGACAGGCAACACAGGTGAAGGATGCACTGTTCATCAAGCGGCAACAAGAAATGTACATGCATGACTTATTGACGCATATCGAGGGTTATAAATTTTATCCTCGTGTAGCGCGACGTCGCGGAATTGAAGGTGAAGTCAAAGTAACATTCACATTGCTGGCCAATGGCAAACTGAAGAACATGCAGCTGGAAGGTGGACAAACTGTGTTGCGCCAGGCAGCAAAGCAGGCCATGGAAGATGCAGTCCCCCTTCCCTTGCCGCCATCCTCCATGGCCCTTCCCAGAGAAATTAAAATTGGTATTGTTTATTCACTGAGCACGAATTAGGTGACCAGCATATCAAGGTTGAATCCATCCGGCCGTGGTTGCCAGACCCAATAAGATCAATAAACTGCCACTGAATTTTTCAATGTGGTGTTTCCACTGACCCAGGTTATTGCGCAACTCCGTGCCAAAATGCGCAATTAAAATACCAAAGAACAGGGTTGGTAATATCACCGCGCCCACACCAAAACCCAGGCCCAGGCTCAAACCCATTAACATACTGCCACCGGTTGCCGCTGCCGCCAAAACTGTTGCCAGTGGTACACAAGGATTCAGCGCCATGCCAACACCCATAAAAAATAATGCGCCGGGCATGAGGGCTTTCTTCGTCATTTGTTGTGTTGGGCTTGTGTGAAACTGGATGGTTTGCTGTGGTTGCTGCGTAGTATGACAGGCATTGTTGTTCGATTTTGCAACCAGTAAACGAACGCCCACCGCAATGGCAGCCAAACCCAGAATCCAGCCGGCAAGACTGGATTGTAACCAGTCAACCAGCAATTGTCCGGCAAGACCTGCGATCAGGCCAAGACTAGTGTAACCGGTGAGTCTGCCCAGGGTGAATGGCAACAGTATGCGCCATGATGAACGCATGCCTTCACCTTGCAGGAATACCGGCCCCAGATAAGGAAGGCAGGTGATGTTGCATGGGCCGGCGCCAAACGCCAGGCCCATGAGTATTACCGCAGGAATAGTGAATTGGCTAATATCTGTCATGAAGATGTTTTGCCGTTTGTTGCCTTGGGAAAATAACGCGCCAGCAAATTGGTTTTTTCCCAGACACTTTGCGCACGTTTGCGTTGTTTAAAGTATTGCGGATCAGCCTTGAAGATGGGGAATGCCGCATACTTTAATTGCAATACATCCTTATCGGGACAAAATTCCACACAACGTCCGCACAAAGTGCAATCGGGATACAACACATTCTTGTTGGTCATGTCGGTATGGATTTCTCGAATATCCATGGGGCATGCCTTGGCGCACAGACCGCATTTGTCGCAGCGCGGTGTAGCATTTTTTATCAAACGCACCAGTCCGATTTTTCGGAATACTGCATGCAGTGCCAGCATGGGGCATATACGACAAAACGGCTGGCGTATGGTTAAAGCCATTGCGATTATCAGGCCAAACAGGAAGTCTGCAAAAATGGATAGTCCCATGAAGATTGGAGTGGAAGTATCAACATGAAGCTGGTCGGTGTCGCCGGTGGCCAGTGTGGTCAGAATACGGCTGGGACAAATTTTGCAAAACGGATCCCCCAGATCATGACTCACATAGCCGATGCCGGACATGATAGGCAGGGCAAAAATAAGCACGGCCAGCATAATCCATTTAACCGGGCGGATTTTATTCACTGTGGATTCCGATAACGACTCGGTGCGGTTTAGTCCAAGTTTCTGGCCGATGAGGGAGATCACTTCCTGAAAAAATCCCAAAGGGCATATCCAGCCACAGAAGGCTTTGTTCAACACCACGAAAAACACCAGGAATGTAACCAGTGTAGTGATGAATGGAATAAATGCCTTCAAGAGATCACTGCCCGCGGCAATGGCGCGGCCGATGCGATGACCCATTTGGTGTTGAAATGGAATTAAGGTGCAGTAATCTGCAGTCTGGTTGTCATAAGCACAGGACAGGGCAGGTAATGCATTACTGATTTTGTCAGCAGCGTAAAACCCAACAACGCTGGAACCATAAACCAGAAAAATAAACATGCCGAGCTGGACCAGCTTGCGGATTAGGGAAAGATTCATGAATGACATTACTTATTCTTCCTCTTGGCTGTTTTGTTTCTGAAGCCCAGGCCAGTGACAAAAGCACCGAACATAAAGCCGCCGGTAGCAACCCAGGCGCCAAGATTTGTATCCTGCCAGTGGGATGGATCAACATGATAGTCAGCACTCAACCAGCTGGCATAAATTTGGTTGTGTTCAATCCATTCGGCATGCAGCAACAATTCACCGGATTCATTCTGGCTGCGGCCGGGCTGGGTGTCTGGAAAATCGTCCGGCAGCTTGAAGGAAATTTTTCCATGTAGATTTGTGGTGCTATTCAGTATGCTGCCGTTGCTGGTGGACAAACTAACGCGCAGATTGCTCAATGGCTTTCCATCAAAACGTACAATAAAGTGAAAGGTGTCTCCGGCTTTGTATCTCCAGTGTTCCCGTGGCAGGGGATCAGGCACAATTTCAAGTCGGGTCTTTTCCAGGGCCGTTAAATCAGATGGGCTATGGCCGGTTGGTTTGCCATGCATATACACATAACGCATGGCGGATTCATTATTAATCCTGCCTCCAGCATCTGTGTATTGCCGTTGCGCCACCAGTGCATGGTAATTGTCCTTACCCGTTGGCTTAAATGAAATCACAGCATCGTTTAACGCAATTGCACTCATGTCGAGATCGGGTGCAAACAATTTAACCTGACTGTTTTCTGCGCCGGTCAAAATAAAGGATTTGGCTGCGTTACGATTATGCTGATGTCCTTTCATGGGCTGTGGGCGAATATTCATAATGGCACTGGCCTGACCGCTTAATGCGATCAGGCTGGTAGCGATAATGAATTGCTTGAAGGTCATGGATTTGAACATCAGAACTGCACTCCTGCTCCAGCGGTAAAGGTGATACCCTGGTTAACCACGATGGACAAATCTTCATCATCGTAAATGCCATCTTCATTGCTATCACGGTAGCCACGTGCTGTGTTGTAATAATCGGTATCAAACAGGTTGTCGATACGCGCAAAGAATGACCAGTTATAGTCGCCCTGTTTGCGTTCATAATTGACCAGAAGGTTGACTGTGGTGTGACCATCAATTTTTTCCTGGTTGATTTCATCAGCGTAATAACTGCTGCTTGAATCCACTTCGGTGGTCAGCAACCAGTTAGCTGCCAGTCTTGAACGTAAATATAGATTCAAATGATGGGTCGGTGTGCGTGGCACTTCATTGCCGGAATTGTTATAGGTTGTCAGGCAGTTGGTGACAACACCCCCCCA
>JBFHPZ010000190.1:0-5578 GCA_041592495.1 Gammaproteobacteria bacterium
GCAAAATCTGCACTTCACGCTCACTCGGCCTGGCCCGACTATACAAACAGCGTAACTGGCGCATGACAAACTCCGGATTACGATCACCGAAAAACGCAAACTGATTCATGGTATCGAGGTAATGCTGGTACAGGCCTTCAAGCTGCTCGACGGTGGCATCACGATCCTGTTTATTCTTACTGACGGGGGCTTCACCTGTTTTCCCAGCTCGACTGGCCATGAGGATGTCATAACACAATATCTGCACAGCCTGGGCAACGTTCAATGAAGAATAGTCTTCGCCGGTAGGAATATTCACCAGAGTCTGACATTGCTCCAGTTCATCATTTGCCAGACCGGTGCGCTCGGTGCCAAACACCAGCGCCACTTCATGTTGCTGGCTTTCTTTTACCAGTAATTCACCACATTCCCTGGCATCGATTTGCGGCCATTGCACCGAACGCATCCGGGCCGTAGTCCCTACCACCAATGTGCAGCCCTGCAGGGCATCGGCCAGGGTATCGACCACCACTGCCTGTTGCAGCACGTCGGTGGCCGAAGCAGCCCTGGAAGATGCCTCGAAGGAGGGAAACTGTTCGGGTTTGACCAGGTATAAGCGTTGCAGGCCCATATTTTTCATGGCCCGTGCCGCTGCACCGATGTTGCCCGGGTGGGTGGTTTTCACCATCACAATGCGAATGTTATCTAGCATGAATTCTGTATTCATCTGAAAGCGGCTTATGCTAAACGATTAGCTTAATCGAGGCCATGATAGGGACTGATTCTTTGGCTGTATTCTGTTATCCTACGCCCCCCGTTAATCCTGTGATACCGAGTACTATTCATGAATCCCATGCTGAACATCGCCATTCGTGCTGCCCGCGCCGCCGGCAACGTGATTCTTCGTAATCTGGACAGGATTGATCGCTTAACCATCGAATCCAAGTCGCACAATGATTTTGTCAGCGAAGTCGATCGTCTTGCGGAAGAACAGATTCTGCAGCATATCCTGCAAGCCTACCCGGACCACGCCATCCTCGCCGAAGAAAGCGGCGACAATAAAAAAACCAGTGACTATCAGTGGATTATCGACCCGCTGGACGGCACCACCAATTTCCTCCATGGTTTTCCCCAGTTTTCTGTATCCATTGCCATGAAACTGAAAAACCGGCTGGAAGTGGCGGTGGTTTTTGACCCGGTAAAAAACGAACTGTTTACCGCCGCCCGTGGTGATGGCGCCCAGCTCAACGACCGCCGTATTCGCTGTAGCCCACAAAATGGCATGAGCGGCGCCCTGCTGGGCACGGGATTCCCGTTCCGCGACCCGCAACATCTGGATACCTATCTGGCCACCTTCAAGGCAGTACACAGTGACACAGCCGGAATTCGCCGTGCCGGATCAGCCGCGCTGGATCTGGCTTATGTAGCGGCAGCCCGACTGGATGGCTTCTGGGAACTGGGATTGAGTGCCTGGGATATGGCGGCAGGCGCCTTACTGGTGCGTGAAGCCGGTGGTATCGTTACCGATTTCAGCGGTGAGGGCAATTACCTGGACACCGGCAATGTGATTGCAGCGGCGCCCAAGGTTTACCAGCCGATGTATGAGCGTATTAAGCCTCATCTCACGGCCGATTTGAAATAATTCAGCCCGGCGATGGCATCCCCTTGCCGGATGTCATCGATTCAAATTAGACAATATCTACTCGACCTGACCCGCTTCCCATTCACCCGGGGTATAGGCCTTGATGCCCAGGGCATGCAGTTCACCACTGGCGATCAGGTGATTCACTGCGGCATATACCATTTTCTGTTCCTGCACCAGGGTTTTGCCTTCAAATGCATTACTGATCACCGTTGCAGATAAATTGCAGCCTTCGCCGGAAATAATCGCTTCGCTGTCAGGAATGGCTTTTTCAATGAGTGTTTTTACATCTTCAGGTGTCATGGCTAAGCTTCTCCTTCATTCAGAACGCGATACTACTATGAGTGAAAGCTATTTCAAACCCGCCTGTGGTAGGAGATATCACCGGCTTGATGTTCTGCTGCTAACCGTATCGGTAGAAGCAGTCCGTAAGTAACATAAATAAATCTTCTCTATAGTTCGTGTTATTTGCATCATTTGCGGACTATTTATATACATGATTCAACCAAATTCATTTATAACCGTTACAATAGCGCAACGTTTTCCTGACCAGCCTGATTTATCCATGCCCACCGATCCATTGTTATTAAATAATCTCGTACTCTATTGCCGCCCCGGCTTTGAAAAAGAATGCGCCAGTGAAATCATGGAAATCATGACGCAATCCAATGTATTCGGTTTTATCAAATCCAAACCCGATTCCGGTTACCTGGTGTTTTGCCTGCATACAGCAACCGCCATTCAGACACTTAATCAATCCTTTAATTTTTCCCGCATGATCTTTGCCCGCCAATGCATTCTGGCAGCTGAATTAATCAAGAACCTGCCCAATGATGATCGGGTAACACCCTTGCTGGATGAAATAACAAAACTTAATCTGACATTCAAGGAAGTATGGCTGGAAACGCCAGACACTAATGAAGGCAAGGAGTTAAATAATTTCTGCTCCCGTTTCAGCAAGCCTTTACACAATGCATTAAATAAAAAAGCCTGTATCGATGCAAAATCTGAATGGCGTTTGCATTTGTTTTTTATAACTTCATCCACGGTGTATCTCGGCATTTCCCATATTGATAACAGCAGCCATCTCGTCATGGGCATACCGCGTTTACGCATGCCTCACTCCGCACCCAGTCGTTCCACCTTAAAACTGGATGAAGCATTCAACATCATGCTGACTGAACAAGAACGACAGGACTTGTTACGCAACGGTATGACCGCTGTTGATCTCGGCGCAGCGCCCGGTGGCTGGACCTGGCAACTGGTGAATCGCAGCATACGCGTGACCGCCATTGATAATGGCAAGATCAATCAAACCCTGATGGACAGTGGTCTGGTTGAACACATTCGTGCCGATGGATTTAAATTTGCGCCGGACAAACCGGTCGACTGGCTGGTGTGCGACATGGTTGAACGCCCCTTGCATGTCAGTCGTTTGATTGCACGCTGGCTCGGCAAGGGCTGGTGTAAACACACGGTTTTCAATCTTAAATTACCCATGAAGCAGCGTTACCAAATTTCACTGGAATGCAAACAACTGGTTGAAGACGCCTTGATTGCAGCCGGCATGAAATATGAAATTCGCATGAAACAGCTCTACCATGATCGCGAAGAAATCACCTGTATTGTACTCACACACTAAAGCGTACATTGTACAAACCGATCATTTCCCTGATAGTTTCGGGGTTTAAACCTGTCATACCCTCACATACAATCAACTAACCATTGATTTAGGAATAGATAATGTTAGCCGCCCATTCCATGAAGCCCGAAGAGTATTTCATTAAAGATGAACCCTATTACGAGCCCGTGGGTGAAGAAATCGAGGTTTTTCTTGCAGCCTATCAACAGCAACTGCCCATACTACTCAAGGGCCCAACCGGCTGCGGCAAAACCCGTTTCATGGAACACATGGCCTGGCGCCTGAAAAAACCCTTTATTACGGTGTCCTGTCACGATGACCTCACCGCCTCCGATCTGGTGGGTCGCTTCCTGGTATCCGGCGGTGAAACTCGCTGGGTGGATGGCCCCCTGGCGCGTGCAGTGCGTCATGGCGCCATTTGTTATCTCGATGAAATTGTCGAAGCACGCAAGGACACCACAGTCGTAATTCATCCATTGGCGGATGATCGTCGTGTGCTGCCGATGGAAAAAGTGGGCGAGCTACTGGAAGCCACAGCGGATTTTTGTCTGGCCATTTCCTACAACCCCGGTTATCAAAGTGTGCTTAAAGATTTAAAACAAAGCACACGCCAGCGTTTTGTTGCACTGGAATTTGATTACCCGACAGCGGAACTGGAAACCAAAATCATTCAGAATGAAACCGGCGTCGATCAGGAACTGGCACATCGTCTGGTGAAGTTTGCCCACATGACACGTAACCTGAAAGGCAGCGGCCTCGAAGAAGGTGCAAGCACTCGCTTGCTGGTGCATGCGGCCAAACTGATCAAGGCCAACATCAAACCGGTGACTGCATGTCACAGCTCCATCGCACAGGCATTAACCGATGACCCTGAAATGCTGGCAGCGATTAATGAACTCAGTGCGTCATTGTTTTAACGAGCACGCCATTGAGTCTTCCCCCCTTTACAGTCACAGAAATTGAAGAACGTCTGGATGATAAATTCATCGAGCTACACGCAGATTCCATTGCATACATCGCCTCACTGAATGATATCCAGGTCCAGGATGCATTGCTTGAACTGGTAGAAAAAGCAGCAAGAACAAACAGCGGCCTGGCTTATCAACTGGGCCATCGCCTGCGCCGCGCATATGAACTCATGGAAATCGAAACCATTGATTTATGGCTGGATCAGGCAATCGATTTATTCGACAGCAAAGGACTTTATGGTGCAGTCTCCAAGCTGGATGAACTGGAAAACATTGCCCAATATGCCAAAGAAAAAATTACCGGCATTGCATTTGATGATGTCAGCGGTGTGCTGGAACATTTTGTAACTGGTTTAAATGGTCGCCGACTTGAACTGGATACCGCCGGTGAATGGCACACCGATACCGAAACGCTTTTCATGCCATCCATGCTAAATCAGTTTAGCGATAAGCAGGACAACTTCAGTTTATATAAATGCATTCTTGTACATTTATGGGCGCAAACCTGGTTTGGTACCTGGCGCATGGAATCACTGGATTTGTTCCAGAACTTCGATAACCCACAAAAAGCCCTGGACTGGTTTCATGCCCTGGAATCGGTTCGTCTTGATGCCTGTATTCAGCGTGAACTGCCCGGCATCCATCGCGAATCTGAACGGCTGAGTTTGCTGGCCGGTCAAATTCCTGTATCGCAACTTGAGCTGCAACACAAACATCATCTCACCCAGAAACATGCCTCAGTCGATCGCAGTATTGAATTGCTCGAAGATTATTATCGACTGGATATACCGCAAGGTTTGTATTTGATGGGCTGCCTGAAACCGGAACGGGTTGAACGGGTGCGTAATATACGCATGCTGAAAGAAAAAGATACTTTCCGCAAAGCTATCGCCCATCTGCTGGAAGAAAAAACCGGCAAAAAAGCTTCCGAATTTACAGAAGAAGAAAAACGAGTATTCGATGTTGAACAACTAGTTGATCCCGACATGCCTGAAGGTTTCACATACCAGTTGCGACTGGATGGCGAACCCATGCCAATACCGGATGACATACAAAGCCTAATGGATTCCATTATTCAGGATATAGGATTAATCCCGGAAGAGTATCTGGTGGCTGCCGGTGATGGTGGATACAAGTACGACAAGAATGAAGAAAAACCGGATACCAGTAATGTTTGGGAAGGCACCTATCACGAGGAAGGCGCCAGCTTGCATAAGGAATGGGATTATCGTCGACAACGTTACAAAAAAAACTGGTGCGCCGTACGCGAACTGGATGTTATTCCGGGCAAAAGCCGTTTCGTTGATGAAACCGTAAAAAAATATTCCGGACTTGTGAAAAGCCTGC
>JBFHPZ010000191.1:0-5563 GCA_041592495.1 Gammaproteobacteria bacterium
GACCTGGCGATACTAAATAAAAAAGCACATCAAATAATGACAAGAAAACCGGTTGTTAGCTCCCCTGATGCAAATATCAATGACAGTATTCGAATGTTCGACAGCCACCGTATTTCCTGTATACCGGTTGTCGATTACAAGCAGAGACCTTTAGGGATCATTAGCTGGCGAGATGTACTAAAAGCCATCAGGTCTGGGCAGAATCCAGCCACAGGAACAGCATGAAAAGACAGGCTCCTGATCCCGTAATCTGTCATGAGTTATATCGATTGAACAGACAAGGTATTATGATGATCAAATCAGTATTAATTTTTCATAAAATATCAAATGGCAAATGCCTTCAGTAAATGTTACGGCAAATTCAATGCTTTACCTATAACCACTTTGTATACCCTGCATAGATGGGTAATTTGGGAATAAATATGGCTTCATCCGATAACAAGACATCCAGTAAAACAAAGGCCGGCACGCTCGGTGCCATACAAACCAGTTCCGACTACATTGTGGATCCCGAATACATTTCAAAAGTCATTAACCATTTCATATTTAATGATGAAGTAAACCAGACAGCCACCACTGCCAGGAAACCTGCAACTGGCAAGCAGCATTATAATCGTGAACATGTCATCCAGGCCCTGTCCAGCCTGCAGTTAAGTTACCGGCCAAAATACATACCCGGCCAAAAGACAAACATTAATACAGACGCATTCAAGTCCGCTTTAATGAATAGCATGGCAAAACTGGACAATGTCGCTATTCCAAAATCCATGAACCAGATTGATAGCAAGACTATTAATTTTGTGGAAATGATATTCGGCGCATTTCTCAGGGACAAGAATGTTTCAGATGCCATAAAAGAACTATTGCTGTTAATGCAAATACCCATCATTAAAGTTGCGTTACTGGATAATAAATTTTTCAACAATGAGAAACACCCGGCTCGGCATGTACTCAACAGCATTGCCCACCTTGGTATAGGCATTGAAGATAAGGAAAATAAAGTTTATCAAACCATGCAATACATTATTGAGCAGCTATTGCAAAGCTTTGTTGAAAATATGGATGTATTCCAGACTGCCAAACTATCTTTTGACCGACTATCCAATATTGAAAAAAGCAAACATGCAACCACCGAGAAGCAAACCCGCCAGCTCATTACCATGGAATACACCCGTCAGCTGGTGCTGAAGGAGCTGAAATTTTACACCATGGGTATAACTATTCCGCCTTCATTACAGCCCCTCATCCTGAGTCATTGGGCAACACTGATGTACCAACGCTTTATCAACTTTGGTAAAGACAGTATTGAATGGCGCGAAGCTGTTGGCATACTACGCTTACTGGTCAAGACACTCAGCCCTATTCATTCCAAAGAAGACTGGCTGGCACTTAGAAGCATCTATAAGGGTATAGTGAACAGTGTTCGTTCCTGCCTGAATGACAGCAGACAAAACAAGGAAAAAGCATTTATTGCCACCAGTAATTTAAATAATTATTACACTAACAAAATTAAAGACTCTAAATTTTATATCGAGAACAGCAGCGAAGATGCGGATGCACCTGCTGATGTCATGAGCAACTACAATCTGGGTACGCTTTTTGATTTTGAACAGGCTCCCATCCATGAAGAGAGTGACCCAACACAAAACATCATCGATAACATGCCTGAGTTTATTAAGCCTAATAACTGGTTCGAAGTATTTACTGATTATAGCCATCCGGTAAGACGATTGAAGCTATCAGTCATCATGAAAGAACACGCAAAACTGGCTTTTGTTGATTACATGGGTAACAAGGTTATCGAAAAAGATATAGAACAGTTCATCACTGAGTTAAAAAACGATCAGTCCAGACAAATCAACGATCATTCTATTTTCGAATATGCGCTAAGCATGGTTATTATTTCCATTGCAGCCCGAAGCTGAATATAAATAAATCAATCGTGATTATTTTTTCCGGTTATGTAATGATAGTTGCACATATAAATCGCACATTCATATTCAGGACTATTCAATATGAAACAACTCAAAGCACTTCTATTCGGTATTATTATCGGCCTTATTCTTGGTCTCTGGTTTGGTGTAAACCTGGGAAAAGATCGTCCCATATACGGTAATCCATTTGCCGAGGTCACTGTGCAACAGAAGATCAAGCAAACTGGCGAAAAACTCATTGAAAAGAGCGGTGAAGCCCTGGAGAAAAGCGGCCAGGCCCTGCAGAAGACCATCAAGGAAAACGAGTAATTCCCCGGGAGCCCGGAGCGATTCTGTCCCGGGTTCCTCCTCAAGCTGCCTTACCCGCGTTTCCTGCCAGCCTGATAACACAGAACATCTTGTTATTCCCCGAATAAGTTATATACCCCCAGTCCGGCTGCACTTATAATGCACATTTTGCTATCCAGCACGGGTAAACGATTTTGTTTTCAACACTAGATCTACACCAGGACCTGCTCAAGGCCATAGATAAAATGGGCTTCCAGGCGGCCACCGAAGTCCAGGAGCAGACCATACCCCTGGCACTCGAGAAGAAAGACCTGATGGTCAGCGCCAAAACCGGCAGCGGCAAGACGGTGGCATTTCTACTGCCCCTGCTGCAACGTTTGCTGGATGAGCCTCTGGAGCAGGATGGTGTGCGCGCCCTGATACTGGCGCCAACCCGTGAACTGGCGCGTCAAATCACTAAACAGTGCAAACGCCTGTGTGAATTTACCGATCTCACCCACAGCATCATTATCGGCGGTGAAGACCCCAAATTTCAGGTGATGGCATTCAGGAAAAATCCGGATATTATTATTGCCACTCCCGGACGCTTACTGGAACACCTGGATCGCCATGCTGTCGATTTAAGCCACCTGCAAGTGCTTATCATTGATGAAGCAGACCGCATGCTTGAAATGGGATTTAATGAATCCGTTCTGGACATAGCTGATGCCTGCAACCCTGAACGCCAGACCCTGCTGTTCTCCGCCAGCCTGAATCATCATTTGTTTAAAAAAATGACCGATAGCGTTTTGAATGAACCCGATGCGATTATATTGAATACCATCCGGGAACAGCATAGCAATATCATTCAACAAATCATTCTGGCGGATGATTACGACCATAAAGACAAAATTCTGGCATGGCTGCTCAGCAACGAAGAATTTTCCAAAGCGCTTGTATTCACTAACACCAAACTGCAGAGCGATCGACTCGGCGGTTTAATGCGTCAGCATAATATCCGTACCGGAACGCTGCATGGCGACATGGAGCAAAAAGACCGCAATCATGTGATGACACTATTACGTGACGGTAAAATCAATGTGCTCATAGCCACAGATATCGCTGCCCGAGGCATTGATATTGAAGGCATTGATCTGGTGATTAACTACAACATGGCGCGCAATGGTCAGGATTATGCGCATCGCATCGGCAGAACAGGTCGCGGTGATAAACAGGGACTTGCCATCGCACTGATTGATCATCAGGAATGGAATTTGATGATCAGCATTGAACACTTTCTCGGTCTTAAATTCGAACGTCGCAGCATCAAAGATATGAAAGCCACTTATACCGGGCCTAAAAAGCAAAAGGCTTCTGGCAAGGCCATGGGTAAAAAGAAAGAAAAAGATGCGACAAAGGAAGTAAAAAAATCCAAACCCAAGATCAAGAAACGCTTGCGCGATCAGAAGAATATCGGTAAACGCCGCGTGCCTAAACAGGCATCTGGTAGCGACACTAAATAAGATGGCAAAACATACTGTAAAGGTCACAGGCCTGGCCTGGTTCAAACGCGAACATTATGCTCGCCTGAAAAAACTGTTTACCGACGGCCGCAAATTCCCTGACACCTATGATAAATGGTTAAAACTAGCCACCCGCTCCTTTGATCAAAAGAAAGCAGACGGTATATTCATCGAAAAAGTATTTATCGAACCAGATGCATTTTTCAACTGGTGTCAGGAACATGGACAAAGAACCGATGCTCCTGCGCGATTCACTTATGTGAATGCCTGTCTTGCAGCCAAATATCAATCACAGGCATAACCTCTACTCATGGCCCTCAAAGCAACCATTGTAAAAGCCAATCTGCAGATTGCAGATATGAATCGGCATTATTACCAGGATCATCAGCTGACGATTGCACAGCACCCGTCAGAAACCGAAGAACGCGTTATGGTTCGGCTACTGGCTTTCGCACTGAATGCTGACGAAGAATTATTGTTCACCAAAGGCATTAGTACTGAAGACGAACCCGATCTCTGGTTAAAAGATCTGACCGGCCATGTAAAACTCTGGATTGATCTTGGCCAGGTTGATGAGAAGCGCATACGTAAAGCCTGTGGCAAGTCGGATCAGGTGATTATTTATACCTACCAGTCACGTAACTCAGCCCCCTGGTGGCTGCAAATCAAAGATAATCTGGAACGTTTCGATAATCTCAGGGTATATGCTATTGAGAAACCCGCACAACATTCACTTGAAGCATTGTTCCAGCGCAATATGCAACTGCAATGTAATATTCAGGATAGTGCCATTTACCTGTCAACGGATAGCAGCTCAGCAGAACTCAACCTGATCACTTTAAAATAATCTGAAACGAATCCATGCTATTCGAATTCAATATTATTCAGCTTGTATTGACTGCACTCATTTTTGTCTGGTCCGGCTTTGTTCGCAGTGGCCTCGGATTCGGCGGCGCTGCCCTGGGTCTTCCGTTGATGTTGCTGGTTTATGATCAACCCATATTCTGGCTTCCGGTCATTGGCGCACACTTACTCTTCTTTTCAGCACTCACATTACGCACGCGCTTTCGGGATGTGGGCTGGAAATATCTTTTACAATCTAGCTTGCTCATTGTGCCTGCCGCCATTGCCGGCGTATTCGGATTAATCAATCTGCCAAACAAGGTCATGGTCATTCTTATTTATTCGATTACTTTATTCTATGCGTTTATGTGGCTATTCAGTTGGCGCATACACAGCTCGAATCGCTGGGTAGATCGCATGCTGCTGATCATGGGTGGTTATATAGCAGGCACATCCCTGACCGGGGCGCCCCTAATTGTTGCGGTATTCATGCGCAATGTCGCCTCAAAACAGTTACGCAACACATTGCTGGTGCTCTGGTTTATTTTAGTCAGCATTAAAATGTCGACCTTTACCTTGCTGGATGTGCCTTTGCAACTGGAAACCGCACTCATGCTACTACCGGTTGCGGCAATAGGTCATGTCATAGGCATAAAGATGCATGACAAGATTCTTGAAAACGATATTATTTTTAAGAAATTTATTGGCAGTGTATTGGTGATCATCTGCCTGCTGGGCTTTTACAGAACTTTTGCCTGAAACTAACAGTTGAATGATGTTATGCACTTTGCTGCTTTAATTCATCCAGTGCTTTTTTAATCTCCTCCGAGAAAAGTTTGAACTCGGCATCCTCCATATAATGCCCGGCTTCCTTCATGGCATGATTGGCAATATCCGCATGCAGTTTGGCTGTTTTCGCATCACCTTCCCGTGCTCTCAAAATAGCCGTGTGGATGTGTGACCAGGTGCTTGCTTTTAGCTTGTCGCTTATATAGC
>JBFHPZ010000192.1:0-5558 GCA_041592495.1 Gammaproteobacteria bacterium
TCAATCATGGCCATTGCAGAAACAGTCAATACCTATCTTTACCGGCACCATATTCCATATGAGCTCATGTGCCATCCGAAAACCTATAGCTGTCATGAAACCGCAATAGCGACACATGTGAAAGAGCAATACATAGCCAAGGCGGTGATTGTCAGAGACGATAAGGGATATGCGGTTGTCGTCATACCCGCCAGTGACTGGTTGGGTTTGCAAGCGGTTAATGAGCAGCTGGGGCGTAATTTTAGTCTGGCTGAAGAGTCTGAAATTCGTGATTTATTTAATGATTGTGATGCAGGTGCTATCCCGCCCATTGGTCAGGCCTATGGCCTGGAAACCTACCTTGATGAGCAACTGACGTCCCTGGCCAATGTCTATTTTGAAGCGGGCGATCACGAAACCCTGGTGCGTGTAAACTGTGGTGTATTTCGATCCCTTTTTGAAGGCGTCCCGCATGGCCATTTTGCCCATCACGGATGATTTATTTGGTTGATGGTGGTCAATGTGTTGTTGATGTTGGAGCAGTATTAAAAAATCAATGGAGTTAGAAAAAATGGAATTTTGAAGGAATGCAATTAATTCGGTTGATTAGTTGCGCAATGTTCATAGATGAAAATTCTTCAGCGTAACTCTCGCAGAAGGAGATATTGAAATGAGTAAATCAAACAAAAAAGCCGATGTCACTCCGATCAAATCCGGCAAAGTTCAGAAATCAGCGCCATCCCGCATGCTAAGCCCGTTCGAAGAATTCGACCGTATGTTCGAAAATGCCTTCTCCCGTGGCTGGATGCGTCCATCACTCTGGGGCATGGGTAACATGCCAGAGCTGGGTAAGGCCTTTGAAGGACGTGTACCCAATGTGGATGTAATCGATCGGGATAATGAAATTCTGGTGCGTGCCGAGTTACCGGGCGTCGACAAGGACAATATCGAAGTCACACTCAGTGACAATGCCGTAACCATCAAGGGCTCAACCCGTAAGGAAGAGAAAGAGGAAAAAGGCGACTTCTATCGTTGCGAAATTTCCAGCGGTTCCTTCTCTCGTACTGTGGGTTTACCCGCCAGGGTGGACAGTGAGCATAGCAAGGCGGTATTCAAGGATGGCGTCCTTGAGCTCAAGCTCGCCAAGACTGAAAAGGCAAGCAGACGCAGCATCAAGATTGAGTGATACCGTTTCGCACCAGGTGTTCAGGTCGAAGCAGGTGATGGTTGTCTGTGGGTGAGGATTTGCAATAAAGCCAGGCCGACGTATGCTTCGGTTTGACTTTGTTGTTGCCTGAAACAGTCGCTATAAAATATCTTAAAAACAAAGACTTGCAAGCTTTTATTGAGGTTGATTATCACTATGATTTTGCCTGCTTTAAAACGATGCTGCTTGTTCTTTAGCTTTAGTATCAGTGTATTGCTCTGGCATGGGCAGCTTTTAGCCAGCAGTGGTTATGACCTGGTTACTATGAAGAATGGTGACATTCATCTGGGGGTGGTTGCGCATGAGAGATTCACTCTGGAAACGGCCTATGGGCGTATTTCCGTTCCCTATCATCTGATGGCGGCCCTGGTTATGGGCCGGGGGGCTAAACCGGATTTCCTGACTACCCGGCTTGGGGATCAATTTTCCGGCAAACTGGTAGATGCCCGATTTTCAATTTTACGCGCCATTGAAACGACCTTGGCGCTCAATGCTAATGATATAGATGAAATTGTCTTCGTACCCATACCAGGTTTGCTGCGACCAATCACTGCTCCGGATGCCATTGAATTGGCGGGTGGTGATCGTTTTTTAGGAAGCATCCAGTCGGGTGACTTCATGATAAAAACAGAAGATGCCTTGCATCTGGTTCATCGGACCGATGTTCGCTGGCTTGATATCGCCAGTCGTATGGATGCTGCAGATATTCATGTTCAGGTGACGTTTGTTGATGGCGGTATTACCCAGGGTCGATTACTGTCATCCGAAATTCCAGTGGCGAATCGTTATGGGCAGCAATTACATATTCCCCTGATTGAATTGAGTCAGCTGGGTTTTGGTTTCATGAAGCCGGGTGATCACCCTGAATTTAGTTATCGTCACAGGGAAATCAATGCCCGGCATTTGCAGGATCGCCTGAGTGATGGTTCTTACGGGCCGTTACTGATTGTATTGCCAGAGGGTGAATACCTGCGCGGTGATAGTGAAGGTGATGATGATGAAAAGCCCCCGGTCAGGATTAAGACGGGGCATTTTGCCATGGGGGTTTATGAAGTCACTTTTGATGAATATGATTTTTTCTGTAAACAAACCCGATGTGCTTCACCGTCGGACCAGGCCTGGGGGCGAGGAAATCGACCGGTGGTCAATGTGTCGTGGGAAGATGCAGTGGCTTATTGCCGCTGGTTAAGCGACAAAACGGGACAAACCTATCGTTTGCCAAGTGATGGTGAATGGGAATATGCGGCCCGTGCCAATACAGCCAGTCGCTATTGGTGGGGTGATGAAGTTGGCCTGGCCAGGGCAAATTGTGAAGGCTGTGGATCTTTATGGGATGGTGAAAAAACTGCACCGGTGGGGCGCTTTCCAGCCAATGCTTTCGGCCTGCATGATACAGCCGGCAATGTATTTGAATGGGTTGCTGATTGTTATCACAATACCTTTGAGCACGCTCCGGTCGATGGTTCTGCACTGGATAAGCCAGGTTGTGGTAAGCGGGTGATCAGAGGAGGTGCCTGGAGTTTCCCGCCGAAAGAAATTCGTTCCGCCAATCGCTGGCGTGATTTTCCGACTCGGCGTAGTGACGATACCGGTTTTCGTGTGCTGAGAGAAATTTCGGCTTCGGCCCGGTAAGGCCTGTTGATGGTGAATGGTGTCTGGTTTTTGCCAATGAATAAAATGGCCCGGATAACCGACGTTAACCAGACCATTTTATTCAGTAGAAGCACTATGAAGCCAGTTCCTGTACCGGAGCCAGTAACAGTAACAAGGCGTGGGCATGTTCCGCGGTTTCGCGTCCAAGATCTGTTAAATAACCACCATCCTGCTGGGTAACCAGGCCCTTCTCGTATAACCGTTTTGCAGCTTCAATGACAGCTGGTTTTGCTGTGTGATGAACCTTGATGCCTTCCAGTGTGGTATCCAGTTTGTACCGTAACAGCATATCCAGTTCTTCAATCTGTTCTTGTGTAAACGACATTTGTGGCCTCATTTATTTAATACGTGTTTGAAGTGAGTATAAATGTTATTCCCGGATGAGTGATCATGAAAAACGTTGTGAGTTGATGTCCAGCAATTCAGTGATCTTTTAATTCAACAAGATAGCGTTAAAGCTTGCAGTAAATTGGTGGGGGCAGGGTCCTGCTACAGGTGTTCAGGCTGTTTAATTGACTTATAAATCAATATAACGCTAATTTAAATCAAAAATTGATTAATGCATCAATCATAACAATTGACATTTAAATCAATAATGCTAATTATATGTTAATAAATTGTCATATAGGTCAATTGTTATGGCTGAGGTTGCAGATTTAATTGCAGAAATTATTCGCTACGGTAAAGCAAAAGGGATGGATCAGAAAACCATTGCCAGTTTCGGACAAATATCCGCGGAAACCCTGTCGCGCAAAAAACGCGGGGAAAACGAAGATATGTATGTTTCCAGTTTGAGTAAGCTTGCTCGTGCTGTGGGGCTGAAACTGGTACTGGTGCCGGATGATCCGGTTATCGACAAGATTAACCGCGGGAACCTGTTTGAATGAGCCGGGATAAGGAAGCAGTCGTCTGGACCCGGTTGGCGACCCAACCACAGCGCATGGGGCGCCTGTATATTACGGATCGCGATTGTCGTTTTACCTATGACGGGGATTACCTGGCCACGGGTATGCCGGGAGTGGGGCTGATTTATGCACCGGAAATTTATAAGGACAACACCATTGTCCGTGGCAGAACCGAAAATTTTGATTTTTTACCTCCGATACAGGCGCTGGTGCCACCGCGCAGTCAGCACAATTTCCAGCGCCAGTTAATCATCAGTTATCTGGCTCAGCAGGGTAAGCACCCGACAAGGGGTATTGAAACCGACTGGGAAATTCTCAAGGTATCCGGCCATGGCGGCATAGGTCATCTGGATGTTTTTGAGTCCGATGCAAAGGCACTGGAATGGTATTCAGCGCCACCCGCCAGGGAACTCTTTTCCATTGGCGATAATTTCGGATTTTCCCTGAAAGAATTTCTTACCTGGTTTGATCATGATGCTGAAGTTCTGATTCAAGCCATCGGCCCGACACCCAGCGTGGGTGGCGCTATTCCAAAGTTGCTTGTGACAATCCCGGAATCTGGCTGGGATGGTCGTATTGGATTGCCTTCCAGGCAGGTGATGCCAGGGGTGACTGATGTGGTGCTAAAGCTGGAACAGAGCAATATTTATCCCGGCATGCTGGCGCTGGAAGCCTTGTCCCTGGAGGTGCATAAAGCGGCAGGTTTTGACGTGCCCAGGTATTGGTTGACAGAGGTGAATGGCATACCGGCCCTGGCTATCGAACGATTTGATCGGGATAAGAACAGGGCGCCTGTTTTCACCGAAAGTCTTTATTCCATTCTCGCCAGCGGTGATAAATCCATCACCCACAATTACAGCTATACCTATGACCGAATTGGACGGGCGATCGACCGCTCTCCCGTGCCCCTGGTGACGAATCCGGTTGAGGCTAAACAGTATTTATTCAAGCGACTCCTGTTTGCCTTGTTAACCGGTAATGGAGATATGCATATGGAGAACCTGAGTATTATTCGGCAAGGTCATGAACTGATGTTTTCACCGGTTTATGATCCGGCGCCGATGCGTGCTTACTCAATTCACAATATGTTATCAGTGATGACATTCGGAGATTACGGCGACTGGCCGGATAATAAGGATAGTCCTGTAGGCTTGTTAGAGGCCGTTATTTCATTTGCCAGGCAATTGAATATTTCGAAGGCGATAATGCATGACAGTATCGAACATGCCCTCAGATGTACCCAAGATTTTGGCGATCGGGTGATGGCACTTGAATTGTTGCCACAAAATAACAAGCAGCAACTGATTTCGGTTGTAAATGTGGTTAGAGAAACACTGAAAAAACACTAAATTTAATAAGGTATTAGTGAAGGCTAGGGTTTTATTTAAAATTGCTTTTTATCAAAAAACAACCCTTAACAGAAGTATTCGGTAAAATAGCGAATAATTCTAAATGTTATATTTTGAGAAAAAGACGGACGGTATCGGGATAAGCTCTGTTCATCATAAAAGAGATTGATTTAAGTTGTTGAAAATATAAGATAAAGTTTGGTGAATAGGGGGTTTTCCTATAAATGCTGGAACTATATCAATTACAAATATAGCAGTGTAAACTTATTAAAATTCTATGTGAAAAGAGCTAAAAATAGATGCATAACAACAAGCATATTGGCATCTATAGACTGAAAAAATAATTCCTTATGTCAATGTAACATCAGGAAATAAAATGCTGGAATACGGAAGCCTGGTACGCAATAAAAACATTCATATGTACATATAGCTTTTCTGGCATCACCCTTTAAAACAATCAACTGA
>JBFHPZ010000193.1:0-5558 GCA_041592495.1 Gammaproteobacteria bacterium
AGAAGAAAGCAGGATTAGTATTTACTAAAACATCACAATACTTCATAGCCAACTGAGCCACAGCCATTTGATGTGACGACAAGTAAGCCTGAATATTTTCAACAGACGGCAACTGTCGACGGTAGGTATCAAATGTTGATTTCACACCCGTCTGAGTCATCGGAATACCCGTTACTGCAGACATGGTTGCATTAATTTCGTCAAAGGTACGTACACCAATATCTGAAACTGCTTCGGCATCGGGTGCTGGCTGTGGTGCAACCGGATCTTGTTCAACCCGTGTATTGATATTGCTACCCAGCTGTTCAAATGTCAGGAAAAACTCATCCGCTTCAGGGCCCTTCTCCAATGCAATGATGGTGCCGAGATCCGATAGCGGCTGCCCGTTAGCAGTATAGTCACTGGCATTCACGGTTACATCCATAGTCCCATAAACCTGTCCTGCAACGGACTCTTTGCCATTCACGCCAATGCGCAAGCCTTTTATAGCGATTGAAGATGAGGGTGTCCATGCAGGATCAAGGTTAATAAACTTGGGTGCATTAAACAGGTATGAATTGTTATCAAACTGTTCAACTTCAAACATGATAAAGCTATCAGGCACACCGATACGATCTGCAACCGAGAACAGCATGATGTATTTCTGGCCAACACCGACTGCGAAATTTTGCAGGATCTGATCCTGGCTTAAAGTACGGTTATGAATGGCGACCAGTCGCAACTTGCCTTTCCATAAAGTATTGGCCGATGCGCCTGGCTCATTGCCCAGTACGAATGCAAAATTGTTACTCCAGCCGGCGAGACTACCGCCTTTTTCGGGATCTGAATCCACATCATCGGTAAAGACACCGTTAACATAGATTTGACGACCATTCACCGGATCAAAGTTCATGACAACATGTTGCAATGAAGCCTGTAGATCTTCATCAGCATCATCTGTCATCAGCTTGCTCATATTGGTGCCATCTGTCCTATCCGACAGATTAATAAAATCATAGTTATACAGTGACTGGCCCATGGTGAAATTGCGAGTTGTACCACCACCGGAATAAGTAATGATGCTTCTATCTTCCTGGGTTACATTACCCGGTACTATCCAGGCCTCAATCGAGTATTCGCCACTGGCTTTAATGAAGTCATGTAATTTTTTACTGTTAGCGGTTGAGCCCTGGGCTTTGCCATTAATGATTTCAATACCGTAACCTAACACCCAATCCACAGTACCACTGAATGTTAAATCCAGTGCCGGCTCCACACCGCTGGTGTCATAGGCTACCGAACCTGCGCCTGTTTTAAATTCCCAGAGTCCAATCAAATTATTTTCATAACGGCTTCCGCCGCTGGCGATGATGGCATCACCTAATGTCAGGGCCTTGCTGGTTACTAATGAAGGATCAACTTGTGTTAACTGTATCGCACCGGAGAAAGCGGCAATTGCTGCCTGCATATCTGCTGCGTCATTTGCACAATCACTACTCCAGCAATTATGAAATTCCTGACCAAGACGCAGAACAAAGCGTGAATTTGCCGGGGTGTCCAGATCCATTTTGGCTTTGGCCGCTTCATATGCGGTATTTACATCGCTATTGGCAAAGAAAGGTGATTGCGGTGTTGCAGATGTTTCTGAATGGCAACTTGCACAGTTGTCTCTCAGTAATGGATGCACTGTGCTGGCAAAGCTGCTGGAGCCATTCAACAATGCCGTTGCAGGAAAGTTTTTACTTGAACCGGGGTCTTTTATAGTCGGCGCTGTCAGATTAACTGTGCGACCAGAACCATCCCCGGTACCACCCAGCCAGGCAGTTATGTAATTTTCTAAAATTGTTGCACATGCTGCATTATCACCCAACCAGCAGTTATGACCCTGCGCTACCTTGGAAACAATTAACGAACTCGCAGGATTCGTCAGGTCTACAACGGTAATCGCGTTGGAATAGGCAACATTGATATCATCCTGATGAACAAACGTGGGTGACTGGCCATTGGTACCATGACAGGAGCCACAGCGATTACTGCCACTCAGGTTATCCCAGAATTCAATTTTAAATGCTTGCACATCCTGTGTTGCAGGTGCCGGCCCTTTATAGGAGCTTGAATCGAATACAACATTTTGCGCTGCATTATTTATCTCGGATTGCGGGTTATCGCCACAGGCTGACAAAATCACGGATAGACCCAACACCGCCATCGCCAGCATATGACGTGACAGACTTTTATTCTTATTTTCAAACGCTGTCTTATTAATCTTGTCACGCATCATTAATCTCTCCAAAACCTCTTGCTTCGCCATCCAGATTATAATTTTCCAGGCCTATGGGCCTTTGCAATACGCCGCAACCTTGGCAAATACATTCCGCATATTGCCACCATCGTTTTCAAAATCCGTTGCAATGGTATTTACCTGGGTGCGATCGACTGAATAATTATCCGGATCGCGGAAACAGATAGCCTTGAAGGCTTTTTTGACCTGGCAGGTACTGAAGGCACGTGTATGGGCTAACTCATACCCCATAGACTTGGCGCCATTGCCATAGGAATGACCATTTTCATCCAGTACAGCAGCACTACTCCAGCCTAATAATTTGTTCTGTCCATTACGCCAGTAGTTGATCCAGCTATCATCTGTGGTGATATAGCCATACTTGAAATTATTTTCATTGATGTTGTGTTTGAGTGATACGCCGTTTGCATCAAACTTGGCACTGGTTAAATCTCTGTATTCGAGAGCGCCGGTAGCTTCGTTAAATTCATAATAAGCATAGGCGCCAGCCAAACCATCCATACCGGCATGGCAACCAACGCAGTTATTCAAGAAAATACGGCTATCGCCACCCGGGCTTCGTGATACATCACGACGCACATGATCAGGTACGCGGGTATTATCTTTCAGCGGCTCAAAATCGGAACATAAATAATTCATAAAGGTAAATCGCAACATGGCGCGATTGGTACCACCGGAGAAAAAAGCCTCAGCTGCAGCGCGGGTTGTCATGATGCCTGCGGTAGCTGAATCAGCTAAGCCGATTTGTGGCGAATGAACAAGAATGGAAGTATTGGACAAATCGCCTGATACAGGACCCAGCGCTTCCAGCGCCTCATAGTGATTATTGTTGGTGGTTGAATAGGCAGGCGATACACCTTGACCAATATACAGATGATTGCCATATAGCACTTCGCGAAAATCCACATCGTCACGAATCATGCCAATGACTGTAGCCGTGTAGTCATTCAGGGGGACAAATACATCCTGGGCTTCGTTAGTCCAGGGGGCCACAAAATTCTTCAGGGTAACATTATAAAAAGCAGGATTATTATCGATCACATAGAGCGCAGCTGCGACAGGGTCTGACATCATGGGCTCAAGAATATCGATCATTTGATTGCTAGGCGGTGTGCCAGTGAGGCGGTCATGAATACGCTTGGCCTGTTGACGATCCGCATCTGCGGCATGCGCTACAGCTCCGACCAACAACAGACATGGCGCCAGGAAGGCCCTATGCCACTTGCTTCCTGTTTTCCGTTTATTTCGTATCATTGAAATGACTTCTCCACTCACCTGGCCAGTTACATCCCGTTTAATTAATAAAAGGTGTAAGACACGGCCTTATTCTTAAATTTCGTGACCTGTAACTATCTGGTCATAAAACCGAGGGTATTTTTCCCACAGATGAACCTTAATTGTTTTTTCAGACTTGAGGAGTGATATGGTTCACACAGATCGATCGAAAAAGTGACAATTATCACATTTACGTAGTCCGGGCAGGGATTTTGAGCTACAAAACCCCTGAATAACCTGACTTTTGTCTAATTAGAAATTAACAATGATACAATCCAGCCAAATGAATATTTGCAGCTAGACATTTGGAATTGGCCGGCAGGCAAAGACATCATGGGAAACAGGCGCAGGAATATCCCTCACATTATTCAGCCCCAGCCACTATGTATTAGCCTTCTCTAATGGTTTTTTTGATATTTTTACGGAACACAGATTAGGTATGCACACGACGTTATTTAACCAGACAATACATTATTTATTCAGTATTACATTATGTTTCATAGTTGCTTCACAAAGCGCATATGCCGAGGAAGAAGCAAATAGCCTGAAAATCAACCAGAACATACAAAACCTGAAGAATGAAGTACTTGAGCTGAATCGTGATCTGTTCGTGCTCGAAGAAGAACTTCTATTTTCAGCCAATACTCAGGTCAATGTTTTTCTGTCAATGGATGCGGGCCAGTTATTCAAACTGGACTCGGTGCAACTCAAGATAGATGACAAAATTGTTTCAAACTACCTCTATACAGATAGAGAGTTAAGGGCACTACAACGAGGCGGCGTACAAAGACTCCATATCGGCAACCTTAGTGCAGGCGAACACGAAGTGACAGCCTTATTAGTTGGTGAGGGCCCAAATCAAAGGGATTATAAACGTGGCGCCAGCCAGAAAGTCGAAAAAACGGATGAGGCTCTCTATATCGAACTCAAAATCATCGATAACACATCGAAAGAACAGCCTGAATTTGAAATAAAAGTTTGGGAATGATCTTTATTCTGTTGGGTTTATGATGTACGCGCCACGAATTAAGAAATTTATTGTTGTTATCGCTATGGCCACGGCCATTATGCCTGTTGTCAGTATGGGCGATGAGAAAGAACACTATTCCATCAGCGACCTTTCCTACGGCACATCTTTATTTAATTTTTTTCAGGAAAAATACTTTTCTGCCATCACCGACCTGACTGTCGCCAAGCATCATAAAAAATTAAACACCCAGGATAAAAATGCAGAGCTCCTTCTTGGCGGCATGTATTTATCTTATGGCATCCCCGACAAAGCATCCGAGGTTTTTACCGAATTACTTGACCAGGCAACTGAAACCACTACTCAAAACGTACGCGACAAGGCACTGTACCACACCGCTAAATATTATTACGACGCCCATAGGCTGGAAGATGCCAGGAAATTTATTTTAAAAATTGGCGATACGCTCAGTGATGATTTCCAGGCCGAGAAGCTGTACATGTTAATCAACATTTATATCAATGAAGGCAATTATAAAGACGCCATTCCACTTCTGTATGCGTTTTCAAACAATTCCGCCTGGAAAGATTACAGTCAATACAACATTGCAACCGCACTAATCAAGGCTCAGCAGCAAGACAAAGGTATCAACCTGCTTGAGAACATTGCAGCCATGGATGCGAATAATTACGAACGTCGAATTTTAAAAGACAAGGCAAATATTGCTCTGGCTTACACTTACCTGTTGAACAACAACACAGATAAAGCCAGCACATACTTTGAAAATGTGCGCCTCGAAGGCTCTCAAACCAGTGATGCATTACTTGGACTTGGATGGACCTGGTATCAGAAAAGTCTTTATGACAATGCGCTGGTTTCCTGGCTAGAACTTGCAAACCAGCCTTTTTCCAGTTATGCACGGCAAGAGGCCCTGATTACAATACCATATGTATTTGAAAAAACCGACAAGGCCCCGGATGCACTACACCACTATAATATCGCAATAGATAGCTACAATATTGAACTGGCTGAAAT
>JBFHPZ010000194.1:0-5555 GCA_041592495.1 Gammaproteobacteria bacterium
GGGACGACCGCGAATTATCAACGCCAGTAATTCACCGGCATGTCGCGGTGTAACGGCATAAACCGATGAATGTATTTTACAGCCGGCGGGAATACCTATGAGGGGCAAGTTATGATCCTGATGCAGTTCATGCAATGCATGGTAAATATTGCGCGCCGTGCCATCACCACCGGCGAATAATAATAAATCTATACCCTGTTGCAGCAGTTGTTCGACTGTTTTTTCTGTGTCGGCTGCGGTGGTTGCGCCGGTGATATTATCGGCAACCACTTCCACATCAAAACCCAGATCACGCGCAATAAACTCACCCATATCATGGGCGGCGGTAAATATTTTTATTTGATCGCGATATATCTGAATTTCTTCCAGTGTATTACGCACACGGGACTGGGCTAATAGTTGGGCACCCAATTGCTGGGCTTTTTTGACAGTTGCTTCACCATCGGAACCCTTTAACGCAACACGTCCACCAATACCCGCCAGTGGATTTATGATGAGCCCTAGTCTGAACAAAATTAACCTCAAATATATTCAACAATTTTTTTATGATGCGTCCGCCAAAGCCCTGACGATGCTTAATGAATGTACCATATAGTGGTATCATAAGCGCCGAATTCAACTGACCAGAATCACTATGAGCTTTCCCTCCCCGTTCCAGCCCAGAAGAAAATCCATCGCCGTTAAAGTCGGCCCGGTGACCGTCGGCGGTGAAGCACCGGTCGCTGTGCAATCCATGACCAATACGGATACGGCGGATGAGGTGGCAACTGCCATCCAGGTGGCTGAGCTGGCAAAAGCCGGATCGGAGCTGGTACGCATCACGGTAAATACCGCAGAAGCCGCCGCAGCTGTGCCTTTGATCCGCGACCGCCTCGATGCCATGGGCCTGAATGTACCCCTGATTGGTGATTTTCATTTCAACGGTCACAAGCTGCTGAGCCAGTATCCCGCCTGCGCCGAGGCCCTGGCCAAATACCGCATAAATCCCGGCAATGTGGGTCGCGGCAAAAAGCGTGATGAACAATTCGCCACCATGATTGAAATTGCCTGCAAATACGACAAGCCGGTACGCATTGGCGTGAACTGGGGCAGTATGGATCAGGAATTACTGGCTAAATTAATGGATGAAAATGCCAAACTGCCGGAGCCGAAAGACGCCAGGGACATCATGTTTGAAACCGTGATCCGATCTGCTATCGACAGTGCTCATCAAGCGGAAGAATTTGGATTGGGCAGGGATAAGATAATCCTGTCCTGCAAAATGTCTGATGTACAGGACCTGATTACCGTATACCGTGAAATGGCCCGCCGTTGTGATTACGCCCTGCACCTGGGCCTGACCGAAGCCGGCATGGGTTCCAAGGGCATAGTGGCCTCCACCGCTGCCCTGGCGGTATTACTGCACGACGGCATTGGCGACACCATTCGCATTTCCCTGACACCGGAGCCCGGTGCGGCCCGCACCAAGGAAGTGGTAGTGGCCCAGGAAATCCTGCAAACCATGGGACTGCGCGCCTTTGTGCCACTGGTCACCGCCTGCCCCGGCTGCGGCCGTACTACAAGCAGTTATTTCCAGGAACTGGCGCAACAGATACAAAATTATCTACGTAACCAGATGCCGGTGTGGCAAACCCAATACAAGGGTGTTGAAAACATGTCGGTCGCTGTCATGGGTTGTGTGGTCAACGGCCCTGGTGAAAGCAAACACGCCAATATCGGTATCAGTTTGCCCGGTAATGGCGAAAAACCGGTAGCGCCTGTCTATGAAGATGGGGAGAAAACCGTGACCCTGAAAGGCGAGCATATCGCCGCGGAATTCCAGCAACTGGTGGATCAATACGTTGCCCGCACCTACAAAAAGCACTAAACCCGGCTTTTAGTGCTCTTTTAATATTCCAATAAACATCAATCACTTGCGCCGGGTTCCCGGACAAATATCAAATTTTTTCACACAATACCCTACCATTTTAGTCGGGAATTAGTATAATTCACCTCAACTACCCCCTTAAAACTGTGACGAACGAGGTAAGACTATGACACTTCCAGCACGTGATGGAGATGGTTATTTATTGAACATGGGCGAATGGACCCCGGAAATTGCTAAAGCCATGGCTGAAGCCGATGGTATGGATCTGGATGACTCCAAGTGGGAACAAATCATGAAAGCCCGCGAATATTATGATGAACACAGCTCGGTTCCACCGATTCGCAAATTCGCCAAATACATTGGACAGGACCAGAAAGAACTGTTCAAAATGTGGATGACCGGCCCAATGAAACCGATCACCAAATACGGTGGCCTGCCCAAGCCAACTGGCTGCGTATAATCAGCTCCATTGTATTAAAAAGGCCGGTATTCACCGGCCTTTTTTTGTTATTGAATACCATCCCTGTTCTAAAAACCTACCAAATAAGCCGACATACAAATTGAAAAAATGCCGTTGGCATTTCATCTTACTTACCGGGTGTACTGCATCCTGCTGAAACTAATCAGCAACACCTATGTATTAAAAATATTCAAAAAAGAAAGACCACTCACCACGAGGAGATGAAAATGATCAACAATATCAAGCCCTGGCTGGGCGCTATTGCCTTAGTTTTCACAATGAACGGACCGGCTCTCGCTGGAGATGACGATGCCGGTGAGTCTCACGACTATCGTACTTTTCACGTTAATGGCAAAATTGAATATGGAAAAATCGGTGACTCCTACACCGCAGATCTTGTCATGTATCTGGCAGGCAACCAGTTCATGGCCATGGAAGATGTCATTAAGGATTTCCAGAAAAAAAATCCCGATATTAAATCCATTTATGTTGAAACCATTCCCCCTGGTCAAATTCTACAAAATCAGATCTTGAAACAGGGTGAAATCAATGGTCAAAAAACAGCTCGTAACCCTGATCTTTATGCCAGTGTTAACCTGGGGCATTTAAAGAAACTTAAATCAGAAAACCTGATGTCAGATTACATGATCTACACCCATAACAAACTGGAGTTAATGGTTGCGAAAGGTAATCCCAAAAACATCAGGAATGTCAGGGATCTGGGCCGCGATGATCTTGTGCAATCACACCCTAACCCACTCACCGAAGGTATTTTTAAATTTTATGGTTCCAGGATGCTGAAAGACCTTGGTTTGCATGAGAAAGTGACCGGTGGAAAGGAATGCAAGGGATGCTGGGCGGTTGAAGGCAAGACATGGTTCACAGAAAGACATCATCGCGAAACACCTTATCGTATTCGTAATGGCGAGGCGGATGTAGGTATTGTCTGGACGACCGAAGTACTGCATTCCAAGGCAGAAGGTTATGAGATTGAAGGTGTTGCCATTGAAGCTCCCCATAACATGGAAGAGAAAGTCGGCTACGCTATCGGCATTTTAAACACCGGACGCAACCAGAAAAATGCACAACGTTATCTGGATTACCTGGCGACCAAAGATGCACAAACTATCTATGCCCGTTACGGCTTCATTCCAGCCAGTATGCAGAGCCTGAAGATCAAACCCATTCCGGATGCATAATTTGACTCGGATACATTGCACAGGGATGTGCGTTTTCAGGTTAGAAGTTAAATCAAGTTAAAAATATCGTGAATCAAAAAGATAACGATCTCGATAGCAATCAGCCAGATAATGATCCATTCCAGAGTAGATGAGTGTTTATGTTTTTGCTCATCCGATAACATGTTGAACAATTCCTGGATAATCCCGAGTTTTTTATTGAGTATCTCAACCCGGGGACTAACCTCAAGATAATTGGCCACGGTATTATAAATATCCTGAAACTCGGGGTACTCCCAGAAAAATTCCGGTGTATCCAGTAAATCAAAATGCAGATAAATGTTACTTTTAACCAGATATAATTCGCCGCGCATTTTTGAAATTTCCCGGCGACTCAAATCCGTACGACCATATTGTGCCATGCGTTTTGGTATATAGGCAGTTTCCACAATGGTATTTTCCGCATTGGTTTCCAACTCGGTGAGCTTTACCGATTGTGCAACCGCATGGGATATTGCCAGTTTATCCAATGCGTCCTCCACCACCAGGGTTACATGATCATCATGGATCTTGAATTTTTCACCACCAGCTGAATAGGTTAATTCGTCAATGATAGGAGTGTCATGAGTTTCAGCCTGAAAAGGTCTGGTTTCTGCCAATAACATTTGCAATTCATCATGGCCCATTCCCCAGGATACGATCACACCATAGGGGAACAGAAATACCTCACCAGATGTTTTTTCGATATGCACCACATCCTTATATCTGATCATTCGATAGCGGCTATCCAGATAATCAATCAGTTCATTAAATTTGAAATTATTGGAAAGACAATAGGCAAAACAGGTATTCATTATTATTTACTTATGTTTTATGGACAGGAAAATGTCTAGCAAAATTTATATGCCAAAACAGGTAAAAAAGATAGCCTTATTTAAACACTTTTTTGGATTAATCCATTTTGTTATGTCACAGAAAATGAATGAAATAGTCGCCAAATCAGGTATGATGAATGACCATCTATCAATATTTTATTTTTAACGTCATTATCTCCACGATAACCGACAAACAAATGATACACAGCCATGAGCTCTAATACACTTTTATGGGCTGCCGCCCTGATCGCTGGCGAACTTATTTTTGTTATGATCGCAGTATCAATCTATTACTGGTTTAGGAACAAACCTAAACCATCAGGACACGTAACCGCCACACCATCTAAATTATCCACGCCAGTTCCAGAGGCGCATCCACCCATTGATTACAGCTACTGGGAAGATGAGATCAGCCGCACCAATGATGCACTGATTGCCCGTAATGAATACGCCCTGAGCGATATCGAGAACATTGATCTATTATCGCTGAATTTACGCTTACAAATCCTAAAACTGGAACAAAACATCGCACAAACTGAAACAAGCAGGCGTGATATAGAATCTATCGAAATAGATATCTGCAAGATACTTAAACGTTTTCGAATTCTACATGCGCTTAACCTGCTGGATAACAATCATAATGCACAAGATGACCAGGAAACTCGGGACCTGATTGAACATCAGAAAAAAACCATTGCTTTCCTCAAAAAATATACCCGGGAGATACTGGATAAAATACTGCAGCAAAATGAAACTTTTCTCGGTTCAAAACAGGGGCCGGAAGATATTGCCAAATTGAATAATGCACATAATGATTTCCTTGATCAAAGCCAATCATTGATGCAGAAGATTGATCAACTGGAATCTTATAACCAGGAGCTGACCCAGTGCGTTGCAGTACTTGAGGATGAAAACCAGTTTCTACGCGAGCAGATTGCCACTCTGCTCAAGATTACCGACGCAAAACATACGGCGGCCGAATAATTATTATTCAGGTGCAACACAAACCTGATTACGCCCGGATAATTTAGCCTGATAAAGAGCCTGGTCTGCTTTCTTTAGACATACATCACTCCCTAGTTGGCCAAACAAATTTGCAATACCGAATGATGACGTTATTTTAAGAAATTTATCCGTATCATATTCAATATCAAGCTGTTCCAGCTCCATGCGCA
>JBFHPZ010000195.1:0-5555 GCA_041592495.1 Gammaproteobacteria bacterium
AAACCTTAAGTTTTCACCACATTCTTTTCAGCTTTAGTCTGCTGATATTTCTGACACTGGTCACCAACTTACTGCTGCTGATATTCAGTTTTAAATACATATTAAAACCGGTCATTATCACCTTGTTGCTTGTCTCTGCCATCGCCAGTTATTTCATGTCGACCTACGGAATTATGATCGACAAAACCATGATCCAGAATGCGGTTGAAACCAATCCTGGCGAAACCCTTGAACTGTTAAGTCCATCTTTGCTGTTTTATTTTATTTTCCTGGGCCTGTTGCCTGCCCTGGTGGTTTTTAAAGCCAGAATACATTTCGACACACTCCCCAGAGAATTATTGTCCCGGTTATGGGTTGTGCTCGGCAGTGTGGCATTGATTGCTGTCATTCTTGTTGTGCATTACAAGGATTTTGTTTCCCTGAGCAGGGAACATAGACATCTGCGTCACCTGATCAATCCCATCAACTATGTTTATTCATTGAGCAGCTATGCAGGTAACACCTTGTATGCTGCAGACAACACCCTGCATCCCATCGGCACAGATGCCAAAGTCATGTTACCGGCAAGCAATAACGGCAAACACAATCTGCTTGTGCTTGTTGTAGGTGAAACAGCACGCGCACAAAATTTTTCGCTTAACGGCTATAACCGCGACACCAATCCTAATTTAAACAAGGAAAACATTATTAACTTCAGCAATGCCTGGTCTTGCGGCACTACCACTGCGGTATCTGTACCCTGCATGTTTTCCCATCTGGATCGTGCACATTATGATGATGATACCGCCAGGCATTCTGAAAACATTCTCGATGTTATCAAGCATGCCGGTATAAATGTCTTCTGGCGCGAGAATGATTCCGGATGCAAAGGCGTGTGTGAACGGGTGGAACAGGAATCCATGATTCATCTACACGTAAGTGAACTGTGCAATGATGAAGAATGTTTCGACGAAATTTTGCTGGATCATTTACAGGATCGTATCGATACCCTGGATAAAGACACGATTATCGTGTTGCATCAGAAAGGCAGCCATGGCCCTGCTTATGGCAAACGCTATCCGGAAAGATTCAATGTGTACACACCTACCTGCAATACTAATACCCTGACAGATTGCTCACAGCAGGATGTGGTTAATGCTTACGACAACACGATTCTATACACGGATTATTTTCTGAAACAGGTGATTACTTTTTTGAAAAAGAATTCACCGCAATTCAATACTGCCATGATTTATGCCTCTGATCACGGCGAATCACTGGGTGAAAACAATCTGTACCTGCACGGCTTGCCCTATATGTTTGCGCCGGACGAACAAAAACATATTCCATTTCTGATGTGGCTGTCGCAGGACATTGAAACCAATAATGCAATTGACGATTCTTGTCTGCGGACACACAGCAGCAATGAATATTCCCACGACCACTTGTTTCATTCGCTATTGGGTCTGATGAACGTGCAGACCAGCGTTTATGATCCTGGCCTGGATATTTTCCACAGCTGCAGAACTTATGATATGGAAAAGATTGCAACAACAAACATGCCTGCTGTCGATAAACCACTGTAGTTACGCCAGTTTGTTATCTTTCCCAGGTGCCGGATTTACCACCGGCCTTTTTCAATAGCTGAATGTTTTCCATGTGCATACCACGATCTACCGCCTTGCACATATCGTAAATGGTGAGCAAGGCCACCTGCACGGCGGTCAATGCTTCCATTTCAACACCGGTCACACCCTTGCACTCCACGGTTGCCCTGGCGTAAACACCCGGCATGGCATCGTCTGCATTCAGCTCTATATCGACATGGGTTAAGGCAATAGGGTGACACAGGGGCACCAGATCCGAGGTCTTTTTAGCTGCCATGATGCCGGCCACACGGGCAATCCCCAGCACATCGCCTTTTTTATGGCTACCCTGCTTGATCAGCTCCAGCGTCGCCGGCTGCATAAAAATGCGGCCTTCCGCGATGGCGGTACGCTGTGAGATCTCTTTTTTGCCCACATCGACCATGTGCGCTTCACCGGATGCGTTAAAATGGGTTAACTTGTCACTCATGGCTTTACCTTTACAATCGAGTGGCCATAGCCTAGCAAAAGCATTCAGGAATATCGAATGACCATTACAGTTAAATTTTTCGCCCGTCTGCGTGAACAAACCGGCAAGGCCGAGGCCAATATCCCGATGAAAGCCAATCTCACGGTTGCTGAGGTATGGCAACAAGGCACAGATAACATGGCCATGCCGGATAACACCCTGTGTGCCGTCAATATGGAATATGTCAATTCGGATCACCTTGTCAGCGATGGCGATGAAGTCGCCTTTTTCCCACCGGTTACCGGAGGTTGATATGGCCTGTGATATTCGTACCGCGAGTTTCGATCCCTGGCAGGAAATTCAACACTATCAGGATGAACACCTGGCCAAAGGTAAATTTGGCGCCACCGCCAGTTTTGTCGGCAGCATGCGCGATTTCAATGAAGGCGATGATGTACAGGCCATGACACTGGAACATTATCCTGGCATGACAGAAAGCTATCTCAACAAGATTTGCGATGAAGCCAAATCTCGCTGGGATATTATTGATTGCCTGATTGTGCATCGCGTAGGCGAGATCAAACCCAATGATCCCATAGTGTTGACGGTAGTCTGGTCAGCTCATCGCGCAGCAGCTTTCGATGCCTGTCGCTATCTCATGGAAGAACTGAAATCCCGAGCGCCTTTCTGGAAAAAGGAATCCCTGAATCAGGGCGAACGCTGGGTAGAAAAGAATACATCCGGATAAGTTCATCAGACGAAACAATTAACCACCATGTGAAATTCCGCCTGTAAAACAATGCATTTCATTGATCTTTTTAGGGTTTATTTATCCAGACATACATCTAGACTTATCAATTAACTGACAACAAATCAGGTGTGATTGATGCTATGCAATTCACAGCGTGGTTGGAGACATTTTTGTTATTACCTGGACGTTAAACCCACTCTGGCGATCACCATCTTCAGCTTGATGCTTGTTGCCTGTTCCAATTTATCAACACCATCTTCACATCCCCATGTCGGCATACTCATGTATGGCGATTCCAGGCATCCACAAATTGAAGGTTTCATTCAAGGCATGGAAAATCTTGGATACGTCCAGGATGAAAATATACGTTTCACAATACTTAATACGAACAGCCATCGCGAACAACTCGACCCAATGGCTGAGTCCTTACAGTTAAAAACTCCCGACTTACTGGTCGCAGCAGGCGGACTGGAAGCCGAAGCCTTAAAGCTTGCAGTTAGTGAAAATGAAATACCGGTGGTTGTGCTCTATGCCAGTGCCATTGTCCAGCGTGGGCTGATACAACACCGGCTGAAACCCGGATGGAATGTCACCGGTGTAGACTCACTGAATACCGAACTCACAGGTAAACGCCTGTCATTGATGCATGATTTAATACCCGATGCCAGAGATGTCCTCGTACTTTATACACCGGACATAGTTCCTTCTGCACTTGAAATCAAACTGGCACAGGAGATGGCTGATAAACTGGGCCTGAAACTCCACAAAACAGAAGTATTCAAACCCGAAACCATTCACCAGGTTATGGCATCTGAACAAGCGCATGAATTTGATGTTGTGTTCACTACATCCACTGCCGTGGTCAATCATGCCATGCTGGATATTATTCTGCCCCATGCCTTGCAACTCGGAATACCGGTATTTACCCATTCCAGCACCATGGTTGAAAGTGGCGCTTACGCCAGCTACGGTTCTTCTGCTTATGAAATGGGTAAACAGGCCTCACGACTTGCTGTGAAAATTCTGCACGGCACACCTCCGTCCAGCATACCTTTTGAAACACCCGATCGTTTTGTTTATGCCCTGAATGAAGGTACACGCATCAAGTTACAACTCACATTAAATGATGTAGCACGCGCCCAGATCAATACACGTATTGACTAATAAACAAGGTCAATCATGAAACTTTTTAAACCACAAGAGAGCATCATGCACCAGATTATTTTCCTGGTGATGGCGCTTGCAACACTGGCCATCGCCGCCTGGGCTTCGGTTACTTACAACAGCACTCGAATAGAGCTAACGCATGCTGTCAACATCCAGCTACGCGAAACCGCCTACTTAACATTAAATGAAATTTCACATTATGGCAGCCCCATACAATTGCAGGAACTGGGATTAAGTCATGTTTTAGGTTCATTAACTCTTAGTAAAAACCAACAGGCCTTACTCCTGCATCAAACACTGGCAAGTCACCCAGAACTGACGGAATTAAGCCTGATTGATGACACAGGCACAGAACGTTTACGTGTTTCCCGCATCAAGGGCTATACAGATGATGATCTTCGTAACATGCAACAAGATTCCATGGTTCAACGTGGGCTAAATGGAATCTCGTCCATCAGCTCTGTTTATTACTCCGATTTCTCAGAACCGGAAATCGTCAGCATAACTCCGGTGATGACCGGAAATAACAAACAAAAATTTCTGTTGCGTTCACTTATCAATCTTCGAGGCCTATGGGACATAGTTCATGAGCTATCCAATGAGCAAAATATCTCCATGTATGTTGTTGATTCCCGACTTCGATTAATGGCGCATCCTGATCGCAGCTATGTACTCTCTGGCATCGTATTAAACAACGTTCCCTATGCAGATAAATTGTTTAGCCACAAAGAGCCTGCTACGGCCGTGCGTTATAAAAACATCCAGGGCATAGATGTAATGGGCATAGCCATACTTGATACCAAGAACCAATGGTGGGTCATTATTGAACAGCCCTATGAAACTGCTTTTGCATCACTATCGAACATTATCAAGCAATCACTATTGGCCATGTTACTCATACTGGTTTTCCTGGTAGTTGCAGTCGTTTATTTATCGCCAAAATTACTTAAACCATTGAATGCGTTGATTGATGCAACCAAAAAAATCCAGAACGGCGAACGCAATGTACGAATCACATCTGCAGCACCCTCTGAAATCCAGAACCTTAATAATGCCTTTAATGAAATGGCTCAAAACCTGGACACCACCATTTCAACACTAAAATACTCGGAAGAACGTTATCGAAAACTCCTGTCCACAGCGCCTTGTTTGATTTGTATTCTGGAACCGGATGGAACAGTGCTATACGTAAACAATGTATGCACATCCATCACCGGATACAAACCTGAAGATATCATTGGAAAAAACTGGTGGGACCTGCTCTATCCTGGAAAATTGCGAGAACAGGTTAATGTCTTATATAAAAAATTTAACAAGCAAGATTTTACAGGCCAGGAAATGCAACTCCGCAATGCCGCTGGTAACACACGAACCATTAGCTGGAATTCATTTAATGAATGGGATCACCAGGGAAATGTGAATAAAATTCGCATAGTCGGCATGGATATAACTGATCGCGTAAAAGCAGAACAACAGGCCAGAATTGCAGCCACTACATTTGAAACTCATGAAGCGATTATGATCACCGATGCCAAAACACGTATCATACGCGTTAACAATGCATTTACAGAAACCACCGGATACAAACCTGAAGATATCATTG
>JBFHPZ010000196.1:0-5516 GCA_041592495.1 Gammaproteobacteria bacterium
ATAGCAGGAAGATGGTCTCGATCAGCACCACCACGGTGATGGCACGGGCCAGATGTGGCAGCGTGATGTAAAAGAAAATCGAAATCGGTCCGGCGCCATCCATTTCCGCCGCTTCTTTCTGTTCACGGTCCAGCGATTGCAGGGCGGTCAACAGGATCAAGGTTGCAAAGGGTAGCCATGCCCAGGCCACGATCATCGTCACCGAAAACAGGGGTGCATGTGCGAGGAAGTCGAAAGGGGCGAAGCCCAACGCCTTGGCAATCCAGGCGAACAGACCGTTCACCGGATTCATGAACATGTTTTTCCACACCAGGGCCGATACGGTCGGCATGACGAAAAACGGCGCAATGACGAGAATGCGAACTATACCTCGCCCGTAGATCGCCTGGTCCAGCAACAGGCCGAACAGTACACCGCCGACCACGGTCACCAGCAGCACACCACCCACCAGCAGCAGGGTATTGGTCAGTGCGGAAAAGAACGCGGGATCGGTCAGAAAAAATCGATAGTTCATGAGTCCTGCCCATTCTTCAGTACCGGGCATCAACAGGTTGTAACGCTGAAATGAAAACCAGATGGTCATAGACAACGGGATGATCATCCAGGCCAGTAATAGTATTACGGTCGGTGACATCATGAAGCGGGCGGTAGTTCTGGTTTGAGCGGTAGCCACGATCAGTTCCTCTCAGTAAGAATGTATTGAGGAAAGTCAGGGGTGGCAGCAGCGTCGTGCTGCCACCCGGGACTTTCAAGGGCAATGACTCACTTGATATATCCGGACTTCATCATTTCACGCCGGGTCAGTTGCTGGGCAATCTGCAGCGCACGATTTACGGATATATTTCCGGCCAGCGCCGCGGAGAATTGCTGTCCAACCGCCGTGGCTATACCCTGGAATTCCGGGATGGCAACGAACTGCACACCCACATAAGGCACGGGGTCAACAGTCGGATTGTTAGGATCGGATTGTTTGATGCTTTCCAGGGTCATCTGGGCAAACGGAGCGGCTTTCAGATAGTTCGGATTGCTGTAAAGAGACTGACGAGTACCCGGAGGAACGTTCGCCCAGCCCTCTCTGGCTGCCACCAGCTCCAGGTACTCCTTGCTGGTTGCCCATGCAATGAACTTCTGCGCCGCATCAGCATGATTACTGCTGGCGGGTACGGCCAGTGACCATGCCCACAACCAGTTGCCACGTTTACCCAGACCATTATCGGGGGCCAGTGCGAAACCTACTTTATCAGCGACGCGGGAATCCTTCGGGTTGGTTACAAAGGACGCTGCCACTGTCGCATCGATCCAGATGCCGCATTTACCGGTCTGGAACAGTGACAGGTTTTCGTTGAAGCCGTTGGAAGATGCTCCGGGAGGCCCGGCATCCTTCATCAGCTTGACGTAGAAATCCAGGGTATCTTTCCATGCCTTGGTATCGAACTGCGGGTTCCAGTTTTCATCGAACCAGCGCGCACCGAATGAGTTGGCAGCCGCAGTCAGTAAGGCCATGTTCTCGCCCCACCCTGCCTTACCGCGCAGACAGATACCGTAGACTTCATTGCTCTTGTCGGTCATCGCGCGTGCTGCCTTGGCAATAAAGTCCCAGCCAGGTGCCTTGGGCATTTCCAGCCCGGCCTTTTTCATCAGATCGGTACGGTACATGACCATTGAGCTTTCGCCGTAGAAGGGTGCGGCGTAGAGATCACCATCAATGGTCAGCCCGCTGCGGATTGCAGGCAGCAGGTCATCGATATCGTAGTCAGCGCCCAGCTTGTCCAGTTTGAGCAGCCAGTGATGTTTGGCCCAGATTGGCACCTCGTAGGTACCGATAGTCATTACATCGTACTGACCACCCTTGGTGGCGACATCGGTGGTGACCTTCTGGCGCAGGATATTTTCTTCCAGCGTCACCCACTCAAGAGTGATATCTGGATGCTTCCTGGTGAATTCGTCGGACAGCTTCTGCATGCGGATCATATCGCCGTTGTTGACAGTGGCGATGGTCAGGTTGACGGCATAAGCCTGGGACAGCGTCAGTGCTGCAAGTGATATACCTAACACGGTATGGATGAGGTTATTCATTTCACTCTCCTGTTATGGGTAGGGCAAAAGCTCACTTAGTGAGCATATGCTCGCACCATAAAAGGGAGTCGTCAACGGATTTTAAGAGAAAAGTCAGTTTTAATAATTAGGATAGACTTATATACATAGCATTATCAATAACTTACGATAACGATAAAATGCTCACATCCTGAGCAATTTCTCAGCCGTGTATTCGTTTGTTATCAATGAATTGATTAATTTTCCCTGCATTGCACCAAAAATGGCTGCTATTTTTTGCGTTCCCGCGGCTATTCCAAACACCAGATTTTCAGAATCCGGGATTATCGGGGCACTGGCAACCCGGTCATTGATGGTGCTATCAATGAGTCTTCCCTGCTTGTCGTATATCCAGCCTACGATCTCTCCTACTGCGCCTTCGTTTACTAATGTTTCCAGTTCATCCTGTGTAATAAATCCGTCCTGGAGCAGTGGTGCCTGTTGGTCAATTTGGCCAATCCCGACATAGGTAACGTCAGTCTGGCGAATCATGCTCAATATGTTTTGAATGGTTTTTTGACTCTGCAGTACTTCCAGTTCCTCTCTGGAGCCTGAGATAACCGGCAAGGGCATGGGATAATGTGGCGCATTAACTTTTTCAGCCATGCGGGTAATGACATCGTAAGAGGAAGCCGCCCCATCCGGGGCTATATTTCCCACCAGGGAAACAACTTTATGCTGCGGGCAATCCAGCAGGGACAGTTGCTCAACGCTTGCCCTTAAAACACGGCCGGTCCCTAATGCAATGATTTTGGGCTGCTCTGATTTAAGCGCCTTTTCGATCGAAGATGCGCAGGCCTGGGGGAGCCCCTGTATGGAATATTCAGGCTCCAGATCATTGGGGACAATCCTGCATTTCTTCAAATGAAACCTGTCTTTGAGTTTTTGGGCCAATTCCATGCAATGGGCAATCGGGTGATCCAGCCTGACCTTGATAAGCTTCTCGCTGACAGCCTGCGATACCAGCCTTTGTGCCGTTTGGCGGGATATCCCGAGTTTTTCAGCGATTTCATCCTGGGTATTGCCGGCAACATAATAGAGCCAGCCTGCGCGAGCCGCTTCATCGAGCCTGTTACTGTCCTTGTTATTCTTGGTAACCATTTTCACCTCATTTATCGTTTCAAAGCCGGTTTAATATCAAAAAATTCCGGCCATTTCCTGATCACGGGAATTTTTATCCTATCGTCCTGAAATATTGGAGACTCCAGGTTCTGCAGATGGCTGCCGCCGACAAAATGTATGACTTCCATGCCTGCATTTATCCCGGCCTGAACACCGGATAAGCTATCCTCTATCACAAGACAATCGTCGGCTGAGTAACCCATGGTTTTTGCTGCGTATAAAAACAGATCAGGGGCCGGTTTGCCGTTTTCGACTTCATAAGCGGAGAATATCCGGCCATCGAACCAGTCCGACAATGCCGTGTATTCCAGTGAACTCCTGATTCTTTCCAGACTGCTGCTTGATGCCAGACAGAATTCGACTGAAAGATTACGCAATACATCCGCGATTCCTGCAATCGGCTGCAATTCCATTTTGAATGCCTGCAGAAGTTTTCGCCTGTACTGTATCTCAATGTCCTGCGGTAGCGTGGCGTTGAAATTTTCTGCGATGTTAGCTGAAACAAAGGAAAAGCTCCGGCCAAAGAAATTTTGCTGAATGTATTCATAACTGATATCTATGCCCAGTTCCTGCATACATTGAATCAGGACATTCGCACTGATGATTTCACTATCGATGAGTACTCCGTCGCAGTCAAAAATAACCAGTTTTGTAAGCTTGTTGTTGATCAAAATCGTCTCACATTGCAGACACGCCGGAAAACCTCTGGAATACATAATCCAGGTCATCGGTCGATATCAGTTTGTTTATCTCTACTTCATCTTCAATAATTTTGGCCAGCTCGGACAGAATGCATAAATGCTGGTTGCCTGTTGCTGCTATACCAATCACGAGATAAGTCTTCTTACCGTTAAAATCAATTCCATCCGGGAACTGCAATATACAAATTCCCGTCCTCTTGATAAGTTTCCTGCCTTCACAGGTGCCATGGGGAATGGCGACACCATTACCTATGTAGGTTGAAAAATCCTTCTCTCGTTCCAGCATTGAATCCTTATAAGCTTCTTCAACACAGCCGCAATTAAATAGCACATTACCGGCAAGTATGATCGAGTCCTCTTTTGAAACTGATTTAAGGCCCAGCTTTATACAGTCCCTGTTTAGCACAGAAAATTCAACTTCGTGTTCTGTTTCCGGATTTGTTGCGGGACGGTTTCTATCTGTCCAGATTCTGCTGGCCAATTCCTGATAAACCGGTGTTGAAATAAATTCACTTATTGCAATGTGCGGTCGTTGCGGCAACTTGCTCACTGCTCTGGGGGTTAATCTCTCATGAGTAATCACCAGGTCCACCGACTCATCCAGCTGTTCTATCGGACAGCTAATCACCTTTACATCAAGCCCGGCTTCGATAAAAGCCGCCCTCAATTTACTGGCCCCCATAGCACTGGATCCCATTCCGGCATCACAGGCCACTGCAATCTTACTGATTCTGGATGCATCCTCGATTTCTTTCGGAATGCAGTCTCTGCCTATGACAATGCTGCCCGCTTTCAGGGAAATCGCTTTTAATTTTGCATCAGCCAGTGCTTCATCGGTTCCGGCTATTTCACGATCAATTAACAGGGCGGCAAATAAAAAAGTCACGACAGTTGAAACGATCACACCTGAAAGAACCGGCAATAGTTCGCCTTTAGGTGTCATTGCAATAACGGACACTATGCTGCCAGGTGAAGGCGTTGCTATCAGGCCTGCTTCGAAAACAGAGAAAATAAAAACACCTGAAGCCCCACCCAGAACCGCTGCTATCAGTAACTTTGGCTGCATCAGGATATAGGGGAAATACATTTCATGGATACCGCCTATGAAATGAATCAGAATGGCGCCGGGTACGGATTTTTTTACCGTACCTTTGGTGAATATAAAATAGGCTAACAGCACACCCAGCCCCGGGCCTGGATTTGTTTCCAGCAGAAAAAATATTGACCTGCCCGCTTCGCTCGACTGCCCTATGCCGATGGCACTAAACACACCATGATTAATAGCATTGTTGAGGAATAAAACTTTAGCGGGTTCTACCAGCAGGGAAATGGCAGGCAAGACCCCTGCATCAATAACCTTTTCAACGAACACGCCAAGACCTTCATCCAGAAACTCAACGACGGGACCGACAATGTAAAAAGCGCAAATCGCCAGAAACGCACTGATAATGCCGGCTGAAAAGTTATTCGTTAACATCTCGAAGCCGGTGGGTATCTGGCTCTCAACAGCCTCATCGATTTTTTTAATAGTCCAGCCTGCAAGTGGCCCAACCACCATGGCGCCTGCAAACATGGGGACAGATGTGCTGACTATCATAC
>JBFHPZ010000197.1:0-5497 GCA_041592495.1 Gammaproteobacteria bacterium
ACCAAAGCGTACCCCCATTTCTTTGACGAAATCATCAGTGGCGATAACAATGCGTGATTCAATCAATACCTGGCGTACGGGTACATCCAGTTTGGTTAAAATACGTCTGACTTCTGTCAGATTTTCTTCCGTATCTTTCACCATGATGGAATTAGTGCGTTCGTCAATGATAACGGAGCCGCGCTTTGATGTGATTCCAGTGCCGTCTGTTTTGAATAGCTGCTCAAGTTCTTTAACTTTTGCAAAATTAACCTGGAAATATGTGGTTCTTAAAGGTGCCAATTCCACAATCTGTTGTTTCGCTTCGAGTTCGAGTTTTTCCTGAGCGGCAATTTCTTCACTGGGAGCTACTAGCACAACATTACCGTTCTCTCGCTTATCAAGGCCTTTGGCTTTCAGGATGATATCCAGAGCCTGATCCCAGGGGACATTCTTCAGGCGTAAAGTCAGATTGCCATCAACGGAGTCGCTTACAACAATATTGAGGCTTGTAAAATCAGCAATTAACTGTAAAACAGCACGAATAGGTATGTCCTGGAAGTTGAGGGACAGGCGTTCACCCACATAGCCGAATTTTTCTTTTTTGAGTTCTTCCAGTTCTTCCTGGGAAATGGGTTTGAATTCAACGGTAAAAGTTTTATCCGTCTGGTAGGCGAGATGTTCAAAATTGTTATCAATGGGTTCAATTTCAATTCGTGCAGTATTGTCCAGTGTCAGGCTATCAATGGCTTTAACCGGTGTTGCAAAATCAATAACATCAAGCCGTTGTTGTAGATTCTCTGGCAGGTTTGCTCCAAGGAAGCGTACGATGACTTTTCCTGATTGTTCGCTCACATCCATGGGGATGCCTGGGTCAGTCAGTGTGATAATGACCCGACCTTCACCTTTTTCGCCGCGGCGAAAATCGATTTTTTCGATGCCGCGTACATTGTTGCTGAATCGTGGGCTTGGTGTGCCTGCAATTTGGCGATCAATGGGTGATGAGCCTGATTCGCTATCCAGGGTTATCAGTACTTTGTTACCTTCTGTTGTGACCTGGTAAGGGACGATTTCAGTTAGGTTAAGAATGACACGAGTCTTGTTTTTTGCTGTGATCGTTGTTACCGAATCGGCGACATTAATACCTATTGGTTGAGTTCGACGCTGTAACTTGTTCGTGGTTTCGGCAAAGTCAAAAGCTATACGGGCTGGATTATCTATTGTAAAGCTTAGGGGTTTCTGTGCGGCTTCTGCCATATCCACAATGATCTGCAAACGATTTCCCGGCATAGTGCTATAGCGAATTTGTTCAATAGTGTTCGCTGCTACTGCCGGGCTTGTTTGAAAGATTGCAAATAGCATCAAGCAAGCCACCATCTTGTAAACAAGATTGTGCAGTGAATTATAGTGTTGCTTGTTCATATACCGGCTCCGTTTAATCTTCACTAATGCCCAATGTGGCGTTGCGTTCAATATAGCCACCAATGCCATCGGGAACAATTTCAATAAGTTCAATTTTTTCTTCACTTACAGATACGATCTGTCCTTCGCTTTGTCCTGCATAATTACCGACTTGGACGCGATGGACCAGGTTGCTGGGGTCCTTGATCAGGCCCCACATTTGCTTGTTCTGTTCAAGTATGCCCACCATGCGTAAGGTATCAAGAGGGAAATACTCCAGAGGCTCTTTGACGCGTTGTTCATTGGGTCTTAAACCTGCGGGTAGCTCTTTGTCTTCTTCAAGTTCAAAGGTGGCTTCAAACGGATCACGTAGATCAGCAGCAGAATAAACAAAGTTTTGATAGGGCTTGAATTGAGGCAATGGTTCAACGCTACCGATATGTTTTGTTCTGGTAATCTCAATATATTGCTCAAGATCAGATACGTCATTACTACATGCGCTAAGGAGCAAGGCGAATTGCAGTCCAGTAAAAAGCTTAATAAATCCGGGTTTCATTTAATTTTTACCTCCAGATGGTTTTCTTCCAGAGGGTTTGCCGGCCTTTCCGGCTGGTTTCCTGCTTGCAGCTGCATTGATTTCTGTTTCATCAAGATACTGGTAGGTTACTGCCGTTAATTCCATTTCCAGTCGTACGCCCTTATCTTTTTCATGTTTTATTGAAATATCCTGCAGGGTTACGATACGAGGCAATGCCGCAACACCGCTAACAAATTTTGCGAACTCATGGTAACGCCCAGACACCTTCAGTTTGATTGGGTATTCAGCATAGAACTCTTTTGGGCTTAGTCCTTCAGGTTTGAAATAATCAATTTCAAGGCCGCTGGCAATACCAGTCTGGGATACGTCTGTTAAAAGAGTTTCAATTTCGGTTTTGTTAGGTAGCTGACGAAGCAGTGCGCCAAAGGAACGTTTCATTTCATCGAGCTGTTGTTTGTAAGCCTCTAGATTGGCTGCTTTGCTTTGTTTTTTGTCAAAAGCCGATTTTAATTCAGCTTCTTTTCTCTCAGCATTTTCTAGAGTTTCCAATTGAGGTTTTGTATCAAACCATAGGCCAAGGCCCAGCACCAAAATGCACACAAGGACAATGGCGGTGATTTTGATGGGCATTGGTGCGATACCAATTTTCTTGATGTCATTGATATCAAGATCATTTATCTTCCCAATTAACTCACCGATGTCAATTTCATTCAGCTTGGCAAGGTTCATTTTTGATCATCCTCGGACTTCGGTGCTGTCTGCTTCACTTCGAGAATAAACTCACTGCCGCGTCCATCTTTTCGTTTGGCTTCAATGACCTTTAATTTTGGATCGGTTAGCCATTCTGATGCGTCAATGTTACGCATATAGGCGGAAACGCGGCCATTGGATTCCGCTATGCCAGTGAATGTGATGTTTTCGCCTTTTTGTTCGAAGTTAGTGATGTAGACGCCATCGGGTAATGTTCGTACGATTTCATCAAATACATGTACTATCTGTGGGCGGCGCTGCTGTAGTGATTGAATGATTTCCATGCGAGAAAGTAATTTTTCCTTGGTCTGTTCCAGCTCTTGAATTTCTTTGAGTTGTGTTTCCAGTTTGTCAATTTCCCTTTGCAGCATATTATTTCTAAAGTTTTGATGATCAATAATTTTGCCGAAATTAACATGTATTAGCAGAATAATGGCGCCAGTCAATAACGCAGAAATCACCAGAAGGGTAATGAATTGCCGTGTTTGCTCCTTGCGTAGCTCTTCACGCCAGGGTAATAAATTGATATGAGCCATTAGTTAAAGCTCCTCATGGCTAGTCCACACGCGATCATTAAAGCCGGGGCATCATTGCTCAGTGCCTGTGCATTCACCTTATTGGATAGCTCCATATTGGCAAATGGATTGGCAATAATAGTTCTGACACCTAGTTGCGATTCAATGAGTTCATCTATTCCGGGTATGGAGGCGCAGCCACCGGCCAGAGCGATCAGGTCGACGCTGTGATGTTGTCCCGCTGTATAGAAGAATTGCAGGAACCGACTGACTTGTTGCGCCATGGTTTGTTTAAATGGTTCTAACACTTCGGGTATATAGTTGTCGGGGAGGCCACCAACTTTCTTAAGGCGCCCTGCTTCTTCGTAGGCAAGGCCATAGCGACGCATGATTTCCTCAGTGAGTTGTTTGCCACCAAAGGTTTGTTCGCGGGTATAAATAAGTTCATTGTTTTCAAGAACATTAAGGCTGGTCATAGTGGCGCCAACATCTAAGACGGCCACGACAAATGCTTGTTCTTCGTCGTCCTCATCCTGGTTGTTCAATTCAGACTCGGGTATAAGTAAGTGGGCTGAATTTTCAATAGTGTAGGCTTCAACATCTACAATTTTTGCAGTGAGTCCGGCAAGTTCCGCTGCAGCTGTGCGTAATTCAACGTTTTCACTTCGTGATGCTGCCAGTAGAACATCAACCGTATCCGGGTTACCCCGGGTTGGGCCCAGAACCTGGAAGTCGAGATTGATTTCTTCCAATGGATAAGGAATGTATTGGTCTGCTTCCAGTTCAATCTGCAATTCCATGTCGTGATCTGACAGATTGGCTGGCATGGTAATGACTTTGGTAATAACGGCTGAGCCCGCAACGGCAACGGCGGCCAGTTTGCATTTGGTGCCGGATCGTTTCAGGGCTTTTTGCAGGGTTTCGCCAACCGCCTCAACATCCTGGATGTTTTTTTCGACAACGGCATTGGCTGGCAGGGGTTCAACTGCCAGGCTTTCGACCCGGTAACCTTTATCGGTTTTTGAGAGTTCCACCAGCTTGACAGATGTGGAGCTGATGTCTATTCCCAGTAATGTGGGTTTTTTGCGTTTCATTTGAAACACCGTGCCATCCTCTTAATCCATTGTGTTTAGATAGTTATAGTTCTTTTGTACGATTTTGCATTAAATATTAGCTGCAAGTATTGAATAATACTAGTCTATTTTTTAAATTCTTGTCGCCTCAATCGGATTCTGCGGCTATAATTTTTGCTGTGTTATTGCGCCGGAATGGCGCCTAATCTGGATTTGATCATTTGGCTGGAATGCATTTTCTTTTTATTCAATCACTTGTTCTTCAATATCTGAAAATGCAGTCACGGATTTCCCGGCTGGTATTTTGTAATATTGCCCCAACTGGAAGCCCGCAGGAGACTTCATAATAATATGCATAAATTTCTGAAATTTCTTCGAATTAGTTTCAAAATTTTTTTGGCGGGACTGATTTTTGGCTTCGCAGGCCTGATTGCACTCTATTTATATTTGTAGCCACAGCTGCCATCAATTGAAGGTTTGAGTGATGTTCAGCTTCAGGTGCCCTTGCGAATTTATAGTGCCGATGGTGGTTTAATTGCAGAGTATGGTGAAAAGCGCCGCTCACCAAAATCTCTGGATGAAATACCCGAGAAACTACGGCAGGCATTCCTGGCCGCAGAGGATGATCGCTTCTATGAACATCCCGGCGTTGATTACCAGGGCATTTTGCGTGCGGCCTTGCATTTGCTCAAAACCGGAGAGCGTGGACAGGGTGGCAGTACTATTACCATGCAGCTGGCGCGAAATTTTTATCTAAGCAGTGAAAAAACCTTTGGTCGTAAGCTTAGTGAAATTTTCCTGGCCATGAAAATAGAGCAACAACTGAGCAAGGACAGCATTCTTGAGCTCTACCTGAACAAGATCTATTTGGGTAATCGTGCCTATGGTGTAGCAGCCGCTGCACAGGTTTATTATGGCAAGGAGCTGGCTGGTCTGGATCTGGCGCAGATTGCCATGATTGCCGGCCTGCCCAAGGCGCCTTCACGGTATAACCCGATTGCCAATGCAGAGCGCGCACTTTTAAGGCGCAATTATGTGCTTAAGCGTATGGCGGAACTCGAGTTTATTTCCGAGAGTGATTTGCTTTGGGCTAAGGCACAGCCGATTACAGCAGGTTTGCATGATTCGCCGGTTGATGTCAGTGCAAGTTATGTGGCAGAGATGGTGCGGGCCGAGATAAGTCAGCAGTTCGGTGAAGAAGCTTATACCAAAGGGCTGAAGGTAATTACCACTATCGATAA
>JBFHPZ010000198.1:0-5457 GCA_041592495.1 Gammaproteobacteria bacterium
CGGGTGGAACCGGAAACCAGCGCCCTGTTCCATGGCCTGCCGGATGAGACCACTCAAGCCATCAAAGAGGTATTAAAATCCGTAAAACTTCGCCAGGGCGAATACCTGTTCCGCAAGGGCGATATAGGCTCAGACCTTTATGTCGTGGTGGAAGGGGAAATTGATATTCTGCTGCCCTATGCCCAGCACCATTACAAACGCTTGTCCAAGTTTGGGCCCGGTGCCTTTTTTGGTGAAGTCGTCTTTCTGAAACCCGGTGCCCGCACGGCCGACGCCAAGGCCATGCGCAACACCGAATTGTTAAAACTAAGCCGTGAAGGCTTTCAGTTATTGCGAGATAAATATCCGGAGGCTGCGATCAAACTGGTCATGCGACTCAGCAGGGAATTAAGCGACCGCCTGCGCTGGGCTGACAATGAGCTACGCAGGCTGGCGGAATAGTGGCCGACTAATTGACCGGTAGCTTTTCCCGCAGGGCTTCACGGTCAAACCACCAGTTGCCATCTTCTACTATCGCATTCAGCACCATGCCCATACGGGACAGGAATTTTGCCGGGTCTTTCAGCTCCAGCCTGTCCATCCAGAAATCCAGTGCTTCCTGGGTTTTCACATCACTATGGCGCTGCGCCACCTTGGCAATCATGTTGGTGGTGAGGAAACTCAGGCTGTCATGGTTTTCATCATTGGCACGTAAACCCACAATGTAGTGAGCGGTAGCTGCAGCGACGGCGGCACCATCGGATTTGGCAGGGGTTTCATCGATCATGTAATTGAGCATGATAATGGAATGCTCGGGGTCGATGGGGTAGGTCACCGATAGCCAGATACCATGCGCCAAAGCCTTGATGGATGCCGGTTGGTCGCACTGATATAAAATATCACTGGCTTCCACCGCCTGCGGCCAATGTTCATATTGTACAAACACATCAAAGGCTTCCCGCGCAGTATTCCAGGCATCGACACTCTGTCCCAGACCCAGCTGGGCATTGGCTTTTTCCAGCAACAGGTTTGCACAGTCAACCGCATTTGCGTTCGGCGGCATGGCTTTTAATTTTTGCTCAACCTGTTTTAATTGCTCAACCAGAAAAGCCTGTGCTGCTGCATCATCAGAAGCCTCTAGCACTTTATCGTCAGGTTTGATGGATTTCTCTTTTGTCATAACACTTCACTTTTTTCAGTCTGGCCGCATCTTGTACACAATTCACGGCAATCAATACAACACTGTAATTTTGTGGGATCTTTACGGAAGCAGCTCAACCCGGCAAGACATTTTGTGCCGGCAATCCGGTTTCCATTTCACGCAACCGTTCGCTGGCCTGTTGATAATACGCGTCCTGTTCCGACAGCTGGGACAACAGGTCATGGGCTATTTTACACAGTACGACCTGCTGTTCCGGCACAAATAATTTCATCGCCATTTGCACTGCGTCCGCCGATTCGCTCAGCAGTGTCGGCACCAGATCATCTTCATCGATGGGCGTATCCGGGCGAATCAGATCAGAGACCAGCTGGCATTCGAGCATTTTAAAATGCAGCTCACGTGCCTTCTCTTCCATCTCCAGCTTGGATTGTGCCTGAAAATCCTGGCCAATACCTTTCCACATGGCCTGCATAATGGCACTGATAAGGCGCTTCAACATTTGCTTGATTTCGACCTGGTCGCCAGCAAGACCGGAACATTGTTCATAGGTTTTATCCAGCTGTTCTTTCAGCTTGAGGATAACATCGGCTTCTGCATTCGGCTTCAGCTCCACCGCCTGCTTCACCAGCTGGTGGAAATGATTCATAAAAGCAGCAACTTCTTCACTATCCTGCTGCTGTGCCTGCCGGATGTCCTCACTTGTAATTGTAACGTCACCAAACAACGGGTTATTGTATTTGCGTTTCAAATGACGCTCGCGAACGCCGGGGCGTTCATTAAACTCATGACTCATGCAGCCTCCTCTAGGGCTCGATCCAGCACGCTGGCAAGTTCGGATTCCTGAATAGGAAATGCCAGAACCTCAAATACATTGAACAGAGCCAGCACTCGCTCCAGCTTATCCCGCTGCTCTTTTTCGTAAAATACGATCACTTTGGTCTCCGGCCATTTCTGCACCGTAGCCATCAGGGTTTCCAGGCTACTGGTACGATCCCGGAAATCCGACTGAAAATTAAATTCCGCCACAATGACTGCAGGACGGGTTTTCTTCAACAACTTCACCGCCTTTCTCATGCCATCTGCCGTCTCAACCGAGAAACCCTTTTGCTTGTACAAAGCGGCAAAATTGGGATAACCACCGATTTCAACTATGGATAAAAGGACGTTTCCGAATGACATGCGATAAGATCATTTACCAGTAAAAGCGGGATTATATCATTTTGATGCCGAAGGGTTGGTCAGCATTGTCAGTCAATAAACGCCCTGAACGGTTGCATGAAAACTGCTTCTGGGTGACACCCCTAAAAAACCATGACTGCGAACGCCGCCAACACACCCGCCCAACCAAGGGTGCTGCTTATCTGAATGCTCCAATTGCACTACACACCGGTTTGTTTTTCAGTCATATAATTTCAAATATCTTTGATAAACCAAGATGTAAAGCGACCCGGACATACTAGGATATAAAAGATCCACCCTGACCATGGTTTATTAGAGCACATTACACATTTTATAAACTTCAAGTACAACACGACATTTATTCCTGCTCTATATCAGCCCGGAACAAGACGTTACACATACAACTTTGCGTGCTAAGCTTTGGATGAAACTGGATAAATATTAGAATCAAATGATACTACACCGATTCCTTCTGCTTTCTATTCTATTAATGCTAGGCGGCTGTTCTTTCAACCAGCTCACGGTGCGCGCATCCATGCCCATGATCGAGGGTGGCATACAGGCGCTTTACAAGGAGCCGGACCTGGAACTGGCGCGTGCCGCTTTCCCGCCTAATATTGAATTACTTGAAGGCATGCTGATCAATGATCCGGCAAATGAAAAACTTCACACCTATGCAGCCCAGGCCTACTATGGCTATGCATTTGGTTTTATCGAAGATTCCGACAAAACCAGGGCGTCAAATTTTTATTACCGCGGGTTCCGACATGGCCTGTTGGCACTTAATGAATATGGTTTAGGTCCGGACACTTTTTCTGCCGAACTTAAAAACGTTGCTGACGAAATTAAACAACTCAACAACAATGCGGTTGCCACCATGTTCTGGACAGCCTCCTGCCTGGCTAAATGGATAGACATGAATCGCGACAATCCTCAAAGTATTGCCGAACTACCTAAGGCCGTTATGCTCATGGAGCGTGTGCTTGAGCTAGATGAAAATTATTTCCTGGCAGGACCCCATGTATTTTTTGGTGTTTATTATGGCAGTCGCTCTCCCATGCTGGGCGGCGATTTCAAGAAATCCGAACACCACTTCGATATGGCACGTAAATTCAATAACAATCGCCTGCTCATTATTGATGTGCTACAGGCCCAATATCTGGAACGCCAGCAATTTGATCAAGCAACTTTTCATCAGTTACTACAACATGTCTTAATGGCTGATGACAACCTGTATCCGGAACAGGCATTGGCCAATGCCATTGCAAAAAACAAAGCACAATTATTTATGCAAAAGGAACAGCAATGGTTTTGAAATCTTTACTAACTTTCCTGATTTGCTTTTCCTCCTTCTCTATTTATGCACAACAATTCACTTTGAAATTCGCCACACTCATTCCACCGGATACGGCATGGATGAATGAAATCAACAACTGGGCGGATACACTTGAAAAACAAAGCAACGGCCGTTTAACACTCAAGATTTATCCCGGCGGCATCATGGGTGATGAGCCGGATGTCTTAAGAAAGATTCGCAGCAAGCAATTACACGGCGCTTTTTTCACCGGTTACGGCATTGGCCGCATATTTTCCCCGGCACGGGTACTAGAGGTTCCATTTTTATTTAAAAATACAGCTGAATCCGATTATGTTCGCCAGCAATTAATGAGCGATATTGAGCAGGGTTTTCAGCAGAATGAATTTGTTCTGCTGGGCTGGCCTGAAGTTGGCTTTATACATTTCTTTTCCAAAAAGCCAATTACATCACTCGAGGACCTGAAAACCCATCGTATCTGGTTATGGCAGGGCGATCCACTTGGCGAAGCGTTTGCAAAGGCAGCGGGTGTATCTCCCATTCCCTTGTCGATTATTGATGTTTATGGCCAACTATCAGCCAGCTATGGCAGCATCGACACAGTCTACAACTCACCTTTCGGCGCACTGGCAATGCAGTGGCACAGCAAACTCGGTTACGCTACCAATATTGCCATGACCAATGCGATTGGCAGCCTGGTTGTTAGCACATCATTTTACGATCAACTTCCCGCTGATCTACAAAGCTTATTAAAATCCAGCGGAAAAATCATTGGTGACAAAATCAATGAAATTGCGCGCCGTGATAACCAGCAAAGTATTGAATTATTAAAACAGGGCGGCATCAAGTTTATGTGGGACTGGAACAAACAGGAGCAGCAGGAACTTTTATCTATCAGGGATACTGCCGCCCAACTATTGGCAGATAGCAATTACATCCCCAGCGCCTATTTTGAACGCACTCGAAAGTTACTTGATGAATACAGGGCAAAGCATGCCGCGCAATAATGTAAGCATTATCAACTTCATTCATCGCTTTAAACTAACACTTATTGTTATTGAAAAATCAATTGCAGCCAGTAGTCTTTTATTGTTATTACTATTCACCCTTATCCAGATCATTGCCCGCAATTTCTTTGAAACCGGTTTCGCGCAACTTGAAATTATCACCCGGCACCTGGTGCTATTTATTATGTTTATGGGCGCTGCACTCGCTTGCGAGGGCAATAGTCATATCAAGATAGACATTCTCTGCGCCTACCTGCCACAAGACAAAAAGAACAAACTCCTTAAGCCCCTGTTTTTTCTTTCCTCGATCATCATGGCTTTACTTGCATGGTACTCCGCTGTTTTCTGGCTTGACGAATGGAACTACGTATCAAACAACCAGTATCTTTCAGTTTTTATGGCGCTGATACTTCCCTGTGGATTTATTGTATTAGGCCTGCATTTTCTACTGCTGGTTGTGCTTGGACTAAACACACAAACCCAACCATCAACGCCATGATACTAATTGTTTTAGTACTGCTGCTACTTGCCATTCTTGGCATGCCTTTATTTGCTGTGCTAGGTGCAGGCGGATTGATTGCCAGCCACAATGCAGAACTTTCACCTGTATCACTCATCATTGAGCTTTACCGCCTGGCTGGGCAGGCTAATCTTGTTGCCATACCCCTGTTTACTTTTGCCGGCATGATTATGGCTGCAGGAGGCGCACCACAAAGGCTGATTAAATTATTCGATGCATTGCTGGGGTGGATGCCTGGCGGATTGGCCATAGTGACTATTGTAACCTGCGCATGCTTTACTGCATTCACTGGTGC
>JBFHPZ010000199.1:0-5450 GCA_041592495.1 Gammaproteobacteria bacterium
GACGAACAATACCGCGTAGCCCGCGAGAGCGGAACCGAACGTGCATTCACCGGCGAATACTACAACCACAAAGGTGATGGTGTTTATACCTGCATCTGCTGCGGAGAACCTTTGTTCAGTTCAGAGCACAAATACGATTCCGGTAGCGGCTGGCCCAGTTACTGGTTGCCGATAAACAAGGACGTGATTAGTGAAGTTGTGGATAACAGCCACGGTATGCGCCGAGTGGAAGTGCGTTGCGCCAAATGTGATGCCCATCTGGGGCATGTATTTGAGGATGGTCCTAAGCCCACAGGTTTGCGCTATTGTATTAATTCGGCGTCGTTAAAGTTTAAAGCTGATGATAAATAAAACGTCATGCCGGACTTGATCCGGCATCCAGGTGTTCAGAACAGAGTTGTTCTGTGAGCATTTGAGTAATGCGTATTTTAACCGGCTCTTGGTTGTAAACAAACTGGATTCCGGCTGAAAGCATGCCGGAATGACGAGCAAATTTTATAAATGTAACCGGTCATATTTTAAAGATTCAGCAAATTAATCACTTCCCCATGTGTCGCAATGCTCACTTCAGCTGAGGTTTCATCACAGATTTTTTCCATTAACACTTCTTGTGCTTCCGGTTCACCATGCACCAGTACCAGTCGTGGTTTGCCGCTGAACTGTTGATACCATTTTATAAGACCGCTTTGGTCGGCATGGGCCGATAATCCGCCGACGGTATGAATTTTGGCGTTGACTTGTATTTGTTCACCCCACAGGGTGACATGTTTGGCGCCATCTACCAGTGCACGACCCAATGTGCCTCTGGCCTGGAATCCGGCGAAAAGAACGTGGCTGTAATTGCGCCACAGGTTGTGTTTTAAATGATGCTTGATGCGACCGCCGTTACACATGCCGCTGCCGGCAATAATAATGGCACCGGATTTGATATTGTTAATGGCCATAGATTCTTCTGCGCTGGGTGTTAAATGCAAGTTGGGTAAGTCGAAGGGGTTGCCGCATTCCTTGAATCGTCGTTGTGCCTGATGATTGTGTATGTCTGAATGCTTGCTATAAATTTTATTGGCCTCAATCGCCATGGGACTATCGAGAAAGATTTCCCATTTTTGTAATTCCCATGCGTCGTAATTTTGGCCGAAGATGTAAAGTAATTCCTGGGTACGGCCAATGGTAAAGGCCGGGATTAAAATATTGCCTCGGTCGTTGCGTGCGCATTGAATGATTTCACCCATTTCGTCCCAGGTGTCTTTCCATTCACGATGCAGACGATCGCCATAGGTGCTTTCCATTATGACCAGATTGGCGTTGTGCAGGGGTGTTGGATTTTTTAGAATCGGTGCGCCACTGTGGCCCAGGTCGCCAGTGAAAACCAGTGTGCGATTATTGCCGTTTTCAGTGAGTTTTAATTCGACAATGGCAGAACCCAGAATGTGTCCTGCATCATGCAGGATGACGCTAATGCCGGGTACGACTTCGGTAAGTTGATCGTATTCAATGCCTTCGAAATACTGCTGGGTGTTGATGGCTTCTTCCAGTGTGTACAGTGGCTTGAGTAATTCCATGCCCTTGCGTTCACGCTTGCGATTTTCCCATTCAACGCCGCGTTCATTAAGATGACCGGCATCTTCCAGTAATACCTTGCATAAATCGACTGTAGCATGATGGGTAATGATGGGGCCATTAAATCCCTGTTTCACCAGTAATGGTAAGCGGCCACTGTGATCGAGATGGGCATGACTTAGTACAACGGCATCAATGTTTTTGGGATCGAAGCGAAAGGGTTTTTCATTTTCGAGTTCGCTGTCGTGGCTGCCCTGGATTAAACCGCAATCCAGTAGTATGCGCTTGTTGCCGACTTCAACCAGGTGGCAGGAGCCGGTAACCATTTGGGTTGCGCCAAGAAATTTTATTTTCATCATGCCTTCTTATGGATGGTTGTTGATTAACTGGAGATTTTAATACGTGAACCGGATTTATGTGTGAGTTTAGGCAAGGTTACTTCCAGTATGCCCTTCTTGTAACTCGCAACGGCTTTTGTGTCATCGACATTTGCGGGTAATGACATGGCACGTTCAAAACTGCCATAAGCACATTCCATCAAATGATAACGACCTTCATTTTTTTCCCGCTTTACCTGTTTTTCACCTCGAACCACCAGGCTGTTGTCAACGATCTGTATATCAAAGTTTTCTGACTCCATACCGGGCGCTTCCAGTCGAACATAGATATTGTCATCGTCTTCATGTATTTCTGCTGCCAGTAATCCCCAGCGTGATGAATTGCGTTCTATTTGCACAGGAATACTGTCGCTATCGCCGGATCGATGAATGGGATTGAAGCGTGTAAGCGCCTGAGATGCACGCTCACTTAAGGATTGCCAGCCTTCGGTTATGCTTTGCCAGGTGTTGCCAAGGCCGCGACGGATTTGATCAAGTGTGGACATGACGTTCTCCTTTATAACGAAAGGATTATTTATATATAACTCGACAGGCCAATAAAACATTGATCGAAGACAAGGGCTCATCAATCAGCAGTGTGCCCTGCACATAACATGTTCAAGCAAAGTGAACAGTTGTTTACTGCATGTTTGCAGTTGGTCGTTGCTCAATGTCTGTCCCAATTGTATACCAATGCCTACAATAGCTAATTGTTCAGGTAAGACATCTAATTGACGCGCAAGTTTTATGGCTTCGGCAACAGAAAGATCATGGCTGGATAAGGTGTTGTTTTTTGAGTCGAGTTGAGATTCCTCAAGCTGTAACACCTGCCCCGGTGCGGTATCCGTCAGTACAGCATCAATTAGAACAGCGCAGGTGGTGCCCTGAATTTCATTTATGAGCTGCATGCCGGGGCGGTCAAGATAACAAATATCGATTGAAGGATATTTGTGTAACAGGTTCGGTTTGATTTCATCCATCACGCGAAAGCTGATGTTGTCATCACCAAAAGGTGAGCCGATCGCGATGATGCGTATCAAGTTTGAGTAACCTTGAGTTTCAGGAAATGGGTTGCGCAGGAGATGCAGGGATCGTAATTACGAACCAGTGTTTCACTAAAGTGCCTGAGTTCATCTTCGGACTTGTGCAGACCAAAGTTCATAATAGATAGCCGCAAATCGCTTTCCATTTGTGCCTGGTTCTGACTGGTTGGCGGAACAATTTTTGCGTAAGAAATATAGCCTTGTTCATCTGTTGTGTATTTATGCCACAAAATACCACGGGGTGCTTCAGTGCAGGCAAAACCGGTGCTGGCGCAGGTGGATACTTTTTCAACTGGTTCGTTGCTAACAAAATAATGTTTCAGAATATGAATGGCGCTGTCGACGGCAATTTGTAATTCGATTGCGCGTGCGATAATGCTGTGGAATACATTCTTGCTGGGTAAGTTGATGCCGTGTTTTTTTATCAAGGCAAGCGTGTTAGCCGGAATCAGTTCATGATTCAGATTCAGGCGTGCCAGTGGGCCAACCAGATAAGGCTTGCCGTTGTGCAGGGCATGCAGTGCTGTTGAGTGCGCAACGTGATGTTCAATAAAATGCTGTTCGAATTCGGCTGCATCAATATCCAGGCCCTGCGAAGTTTTAATGCGGCCCCGATACATGGGGTATTCGTCATCATGGGCCATGGCGACAGAAACAAGGTCCTGGCTGTTGTTCGGTAATGACAGGGAGCAGGTCCAGTCGACCAGTGCATGACAATCATCTTTAGCCTGTTGTAATTGTTGCAACAGGTTTTGCGCAGCCTGCAATGAAGGCGCCTTGTGAAAACCACCGGTGACTACACCCACCGGATGCACGGAGCGGCCGCCGAGTAAACGAATGATGTCATTACCCAGTTGTTGCAAGCGTAAACCTCGATGCACGATTTGAGGATGCTTTGCAGACATAGCCAGTGCATTATCAAATCCGAGAAAATCCGGCGCCGCCAGCAAATGAATATGTAAACTGTGACTCTGAATCCATTCACCGCAATACATCAAACGACGCATGTTCAGCGTCCATTGTGAAGGTGTGAAATCAAAAGCCTGTTCCATGGCTTTCACGGCACTCATCTGATAGGCAACAGGGCAAATGCCGCAAATACGCGCCACCATATCCGGCACATCGAGGTGACTGCGACCTTCCAGAAATTTTTCAAAATAACGCGGAGGTTCGTAAATGCGCAGTGCTAAATGTTTAATGGCATTGTTTTCGATTTCAATATCAAGCGCACCCTCGCCTTCGACACGAGTCAGTACCGGTACATTAATTTTAATGTGGCGTTGTTCAGTCATCGTTATGCCTGTGTTTATTGCCTGCGGTTAAAAAGGCATTGCTGTGGCTGTTGATGCCATGAAAACGATTGGTGATGTCATGCTCACTTAAACCGTAATAGCCAAAACCCGTTGCCAGTGAATCGGTGTTGCATAATTCGGCAGGGCCGTAACAGCCATAGCATTCACGATTGAATGAAGGACAAATGGCGCCGCAACCACAACGGGTTACCGGACCCATGCAAGGCTTTTGTTGAGTTACCATGACGCAGGTGTTGCCCTGGCGTTTGCATTCAACACAAACAGTATCGAATTGTTTTTCCGGTTCATTGCCATTGAGCCAGGCCTGGATAGCACTGAAGACTTGTTGACTGTTAACCGGGCAACCCTGTAATTCGTGATTGACGTGCACATGCTGGCTAATCGCGGTGGAGTGATCAAGCGTTGTGATGTATTCCGGTTGTGCATAAATGGCTTTTACCCAGTCATCGTGACTGGCCATATTGCGTAAGGCTTGCAAGCCACCGCTGGTGGCGCAGGCGCCGATGGAAACCAGTTTGCCAGACGACTTGCGTATGGCTTTCAAACGTTCGATATCTTCTTCAGTTGAAATGCTGCCTTCGATGAAGGCGATGTCCACCGGCTCATCGGGATTGCAGGGACCAGCTTCAGCGAAATGCACTATGTCGATCCAGTCGCTGAGTTTGAGCAGATCGCCCACAGAATTTAAAAATGCCAGCTGGCAACCATCACAGGAGCTGAACTTGTGCACGGAAATTTTAATTTTTTGTGTCGGTGTATGCATATCAGTAATTGGCCAGGCTAACGGTGTCCTTGACTTCACCAAAGGAAAAGACCGGACCGTTTTTACAAACAAACTGTGATCCATGCTGGCAATGGCCGCAATGACCAACAGCGCATTGCATGTTTCTTTCCATGGAAAGAAATATACTGTCGTCGGAAAAACCCCGAGTGGTTAGTTCGTGGGCGGCAACTGTCATCATTTTTTCCGGCCCGCACATCATGGCAATGGCATTGTTGGCGGAGATCTTTGCCTTGTCGAATAACTGGGTAACTGGCCCCTGATCCCATGGCCATTTTTCATTAACCACATCTGCCGCCAGCAATACTTGTATGCCAGGCATGGCAGACCATTTCTGATATTGGTTGCGCCAGATTAAATCGCTGCTTTTTTTAAC
>JBFHPZ010000200.1:0-5371 GCA_041592495.1 Gammaproteobacteria bacterium
GAACCTAGAAATGCTCGTCTCGCTATACATGCGGCACATACTGTAGTGTTGTTTATTCTTGAGTCATGGGACAAAAAAAAAGAAAAATGCATAACAATTCGTTCAGAAATGACCGTCAAAAAGCGGCGGCCTTTTAACTCGGCGCTAATATGGAATCAATAAACATGAAAAAATGGTATTTCCTAATTATATCCATCATCGTCTTATCATCCTGCATGCCCGCAGGCCCAAAACCACAAGAACTACTCCTGCCACCACAACCACTCATACATAATGGATTCTCTTTATTACCTCCCGCTGAATCAGGCTGGATAGTCGCTCACCGTAGCCCACACCAGCTTGCACTCGCAAAAAGAGGTGATCATCTAGATGAATCTTACGCAATCCAGGTAGTAATGCTCCAACTTCCCATTTTTAATACTGATGAACAATTTGCAGAATACGTTACCCAGGGAACAAAAAAAGACACCGATGAAAGTCGCTTTAAAAATTCGCACTATGAAACCACCATTGTAAATGGCATTAGCGGCAACTGTATTAAAACCTTATCTACAACCGAAGATACGCAGGCTCAAAAACAATCCAGTAGTACGGAAAGCATGATTCTTGAAATTATACAATTTACCTGCAAGCATCCTTCTAACAATACTGTTGGCGTTAATTTCGGATACTCGCATCGTTATTATGCTGGTAATGCTGATCCGAATTTAAATTCTAAAGCAGAAATGATTTTCAAGAATTTTAACTTTACTCAGTTATAAACACATGAAACCACTATTCATACTTCTGTTTGTTTTTCTATCTTTATCTGCCTGCACCAGCTCCAACTGGTACCACGGCATGAAAGCCAGCGAACAAGTCCAATGCCTTAACGTGCCTCAATCCGAATACGATGAGTGCATGAAGAACTCAAATGAGAGTTATGAAGAATACAAACAGAAACGTGAGGAGCTGGAAAAATAATATAAGGATGAGTGTTTATATCGATATCGAGCTTTAATGAACATTCTGGATTCCGGCCTACGCCGGAACGACGGAGAATAAATTTATAATTACTTCAACAACTCCGGCAAAAAAAACTCACTCACCAGTAACGGCTTCTTACGCACCCAGAACACCGAACGTCGTCCCCAGACAGGCTCATTACCCTGATGATGTGTCCACACATAACAGGAATGCTCCGGCTTGATACAGGCTACTTCAATATCACCACGTATCATGGATTTGTCAGCAAATAAAACCGCACCCAATGGCTTGTTACCTAGTTTGGCAATACCCCTTAAGGGTCCACGCAAACTGCTGACCGGGATGATAGTGCGCGCAAACACCCAGGGGTTGTCATCGCAATATAGCAACACCTGACGAATAATGGCCTGGCTTCGATAACGCAGTTTAAGCACACGAATTTCATCCGGGGTGGGTGTTGTTTTTTCGATGGAGAGCACTTCGACACGAAAACGACCACTGCATTTTTTCATGAGCCGTGCAGTGAGGGATGATGGATCAAACAGCCAGTCGTTGATATCTGCCGGTATATCGATGGATACACACTGTTTGCGGGGGACCCAGTTGAGTAAGTAACGGCAGCCTGACATGTTTATTTTCAATTGTAGTGAGGATGCACATGATACAGGGTATTCCTGTTCAATTGAATGATCAGGATCAGGCTTGTTTCGATAACCAGGTAAAGACTTTTTCCTTGAGTTCGGTCTGTTTAACCGGTTTTGCAATGTAGTCATCCATACCGGCTGTAATGCATTTTTCTCTATCGCCTTCCATAGCATTGGCTGTCATGGCAATGATGGGTATGTGATGATTATTTTGCTGTTCCAGCTTGCGAATTTCACCGGTGGCTTCATAGCCATCCATCACGGGCATCTGGCAATCCATCAGTATCAGATCAAACTTTTCCTGGCCATCTATCAGTTTTACGGCTTCGCGACCATTACCGGCAACTTCATATTCCAGACCAAGTTTTTCCAGCATCTTTTTAGCAACAGCCTGATTCACCGGATTATCTTCCACCAGCAATACCCGGCCCTGCATAACATCCGGAATGACAATACCTTGCTCGGGTTGTGCTGCCAAGTGCGCATCTTCCGGAACTTCGAAACGTACTTCCACCCAGAACTTGGAACCTATTCCTTCTTCGCTTTCCACGCCCAGACGACCACGCATCAGAGTAATCAGTTGCCGCACAATGGCAAGGCCAAGTCCTGTGCCGCCATATTTGCGCGTAGTGGAACCATCGGCCTGGGTAAAGGCGTTGAACAGTTTGCGTTGCGCAGCCTTCGGGATTCCAATGCCGGTATCGATCACTTCAACACGTAATCTCACGGCTGCAGTTTGTTGCTCCAGTACACTGACCCTGATTTTTACTTCGCCGCTTTCGGTAAACTTGATGGCATTGGTCATGAGATTGGCGATGATCTGGCGCATACGCACCGAATCACCCTTGATGATTTTGGGTACATCACTGGCAATTTCGGTGACCAGTTTAATGGATTTCTCATCGGCCTTGATTTTTAGCAGCATGAGAAGCTCTTTGAGCATTTGGCTGATATCGAAAGGAATGTATTCAAGCTTTAGCTTGCCTGCCTCAATTTTTGAAAAATCGAGTATGTCATTAAGCAGGGCCAACAGGGCTTCGCCAGAGTTATACGCGATGGTGACATTTTCCTGTTGTGATTCGCTGAGCTGCGAGTGCTGCAATAATTGCAATGTGCCCAGGACTCCATTCATGGGCGTGCGAATGTCATGGCTCATGTTAGCGAGGAATTCACTCTTGGCCCGGCTGGCGCTTTCTGCCAGTTCCTTGGCTTGTTGTAATTCTTTTTCGATGCGTTTGCGTTGTTCGATTTCGGCTGCCAGCTCTTCGTTTAAATCTTCACTCTGGTTGCGGGCATTGCTAAGGAACTTGATGAGTGATTCATTGTGGAATCGCAATTCGAGATTGCTGATGAGTGAATGACTCACCCGGCGTCCGGTGGTTATCATGGCTAATAAAAAGAATATGGTGACCAGGGCCAGGAAAGCATATTCGCCATCAATACCTGCAAGTCGCAGGGCAAAAGGGACCAGAATCAGCGTTATATAACCATAATAAACGCGAACAATAGGAGTAAGTACAGCCACGCTGCCGGCAACAACGCCAGCCAGCACCATGGCGAATAATAATTGATGGACTGGTTCCTGCGGGAACAACAGGTAACTACACGCACCCCAGCCCCCTGCCGTTAACAAAATGAAGGGCAAATACACACGTTTGACCAGAGTATGTATTTTTTCAGAAAAATCATGTCTTCTGAAGTCGAGCCAGACTACCAGTCGCACCAGGGTAATGACTGACATGGATCCAAACCAGGTCAACAGAATCGGATGACTGGCACCACCCCATAACACGACTGTGATCAAAATAACCAGCGCATAGCTGATTAAATTACTTTGCGCTGCATTTTGCGCGACAAACTTTACCTGCTCATGCCAGATTTTGTCACGATTTTTACTGTTTTCGATGGCTTCGTCTTGTGAAAAAAAATCCAGCATCTAATTGATTTCAAAAATATTACCAATACTAATTCATAGACGAGAATCACCCGATTAGCTAGCCGATACTGCCATATTGCTGTGCCTGACCCAACCAGCGCTGTATCAATGGCTGAATGCATTGCGGATATTGCTCAACAATCAGTTCGGCAGCCTGTTTAATAAGCGGCAGGCTTTTCTCATCTCGTATAATGTCGGCGATGCGAAATTGCATCATGCCGGTTTGACGGGTGCCCAGCACTTCACCCGGGCCACGTAGTTTTAAATCCTGTCGTGCAATTTCAAAACCGCTGCTGGTTTCGCGCATCACCGCCAGTCTTGACTTCGCTTGTTGTGACAAACCCTTGCGGTATAACAACACACAATGACTGGCTTCGGCGCCGCGACCAACGCGGCCACGCAACTGGTGTAATTGCGACAGGCCAAGGCGTTCGGCATTTTCGATAATCATCAGGGTGGCATTGGGCACATCGACACCGACTTCGATAACGGTGGTGGCTACCAGTAAATCAATATCACCCTGCTTGAACTCGCGCATCACCTGTTCCTTTTGTGCCGGTTTCATGCGGCCATGCACCAGGCCTACCTTAATTTCCGGCAGAGACTCTTGCAGCAGGGATGCGGTATCTTCTGCCGCCTGACATTGCAGGGCTTCCGATTCTTCCACCAGTGTGCACACCCAGTAGGTTTGTCGGCCCTGGTTGCAGGCATTGCGTACCCGCTGCATGACTTCTTCACGGCGCGCTTCGGGTAACACCACGGTTTTTACCGGTGTGCGTCCCGGCGGTAATTCATCTATCACGGAATAATCCAGATCTGCATAGGCGGTCATGGCCAGGCTGCGGGGTATGGGTGTGGCAGTCATAATCAGTTGATGTGGAACACGTCCCTGTTTGACACCTTTGTCACGCAATGCCAGACGTTGATGTACACCGAAACGATGTTGTTCATCGATAACCACCAGCGCCAGTTTTTTAAACTGCACATCATCCTGAAACAAAGCGTGGGTTCCCACGGCGACTGTTGCTTCACCCGTAGCCAGTTGCTCGCACATGCTGTTACGCACGCTGGCTTTCAGTTTACCCGATAACCAGGCGACATTAATGTTCAGCGGCTGCAACCATTGTTTGAAATTCTGGTAATGCTGTTCTGCAAGAATTTCCGTGGGCGCCATAATGGCTGCCTGATAACCGGCTTCCACCGCTTTAAGACAGGCTAAGGCAGCAACCACGGTTTTTCCTGAACCGACATCACCCTGTACCAAACGCATCATGGGTTGCTGCTGTTCCATATCATGCAGAATAACCTGGTTCACCTTGTGTTGTGCATTGGTGAGTTTGAACGGCAGGCTTTTACTGAACTGATAAAGCAAATGATTATCCGATTGCAAAGCATAGCCACCCTGTATGCGCATTTTCTGTCGCAGTACTTGCAGGCTTAAATTGTGTGCCAGCAATTCTTCAAATGACAAACGTTGTTGTGCAGGATGCTCGCCATCCTGTAACAACAAAACATCGGCATCTGTCGGCGGTCGATGTACATACAGCAAGGCTTCGCGCAAGGACATCATGTTTGTATTTTCTAACACGGTACCGGGCAAATATTCTTCCACCAGCTGACTATTCTGCGCCAGTTGCAATGCCTGTTCAGTAATACGGCGCAGCATGGTTTGATGCACACCTTCGGTGGTGGGATAAACCGGTGTCAGTGATTTCTCAAGAGCGTGATCTTCTTTTACAGAAGACACGCTGTATTCGGGATGCACCATTTCCAGTGCCGAGGCGCCATAACGCACTTCACCAAAACAACGAATATAGTTGCCGGC
>JBFHPZ010000201.1:0-5353 GCA_041592495.1 Gammaproteobacteria bacterium
CAGCCCAGCTGTTATTGAAAAAAATTGGCTCTGAATCATCATAATTATTCAAACCGGGTGATGAACCTATATCACTGAATTCAATCAGATAAAGACAAAATTTGATTCCTAGCACAAAAACCAAACCTAAATCTGTTAAAATGCCGTTAATTTTTAATCACCTGTGCCTGACTTAAGATATCGACACACGAGGTACATATACAAATTCTATGGATGACCACCCCAGAGCCCCACGCAGACCAGTTGTACTCATCATCCTTGATGGTTTCGGAAGTAATCCCAGTAAACTCAATAACGCCATCGAAGCAGCTTCCACACCCAATCTGGACGCCTATTTTGCCCATTATCCCCATACGCTGATTCAGGCCTCCGGCCCTGGCGTCGGGCTACCGGATGGCCAGATGGGTAATTCAGAAGTGGGGCACATGACCCTGGGAGCAGGAAGCATCATTCGCCAGGACATAGTAAAAATTGATCAGGCCATTGCCAATGGTGAATTTTTCAAGAATCCCGCACTCCTGGCGGCCATTGAAAAATCGAAAAGTCATAACCGCCCAATCCATTTGTTTGGTCTGGTCTCCGACGGCGGTGTACACAGTCAACTTACCCATTTACAGGCCCTTATTCAGTTATGTCAGCAAAAAGGTGTTAAGCCCTTGCTGCACATGATTACCGATGGCCGGGATACTGCACCACGATCTGCCCTGTCCTTCTTACCCAAAATCGAGCCACAGTTGCAACAGGCTGGTGGTGCAATTGCCAGCATCATGGGCCGCTATTACGCTATGGATCGCGACAATCGCTGGGAACGAATTGAACTTGCCTGGCGTGCATATATCTATGGTGAAGGCACACAGGAGCCCAGTGCTGAAAAGGCCATATTAGATGCCTACGCCAAAGGCGAATCAGATGAATTCATATTACCGGTCATTTTACCGGAATTCATACCGATGGCCGCGGATGATGGCATTATCTGTTTCAATTTCCGTAAAGACAGACCTCGTCAAATAATTGATGCCCTGAGCTATTCATCATTCAAGGAATTCGATAGGGAAAATGCACCGAGCCCGATTGTTACCTGCATGATGCCGTATAACAAGCAAAGGAATTTCCCCTTTGCCTTTGAATCCGAACGCCCAAAAACCTGCTTAAGTGAAGTCATCAGTAATGCCGGACTGAAACAATTCCATTGTTCAGAAACAGAGAAATATCCTCATGTAACCTACTTTTTCAACGGCGGCAGAACTGAACCGTTCAGTGGTGAAAATCAATTACTCATACCCTCACCAAAAATAGCAACCTATGATCTGCAACCCGAGATGAGCGCACCTGAAGTTGCAGATGCGGTAATTAATGCAATCAAGAGTAATCTTTATGCATTCATTATTGTTAATTTTGCTAATGGCGACATGGTAGGACATACAGCAAAATCCGAGGCCATTATTCGTGCCGTGGAATGCCTGGATGAACAGGCAGGTCGTGTCATTGATACAGCCTTGTCAAAAAACTATTCTGTCATACTCACCGCAGACCATGGCAACTGTGAAGAAATGATTGACCCGGTGACAGGGCTACCCCATACCCAACATACCTTATATCCCGTTCCCTGCGTGATTATGGATAAAGTGTCATGGGAATTATCCTGTAATGCCAGTTTATCCAATATTGCTCCGACCGTACTGCAACTCATGGGGCTGGAACAACCTTCAATAATGACATCATCGTCTATTTTGTTACGCGAAAAAACGCCTATAGCAAAATTACAAAATATGGATAGTGTTGCCTGAAGAAGCCTTTATTTGCTTCGTTTAAATGCTTTGCGAATGCGGTCTTTGTAAAAACGTTTAATTTTACGGGATACAATTTCTATTCTGGTTTTCTTGTAATACACGCTGTCAGCATCATTCATCTCGGTTAATTCATTCCGATATTTATGTTTAATCCAGGCATGATAATCAAATCGTTTGGCAAGATTAAACCAGAATGCATTCAGGGGATGAAATCCCTGTTTACGAATAACCGCGGCGCCAAAATCGATAAGACAAGGCGTATCATCACCCACCACGAGTAAATTATCTTTCTTCTTCAAATCGAAATGCGCAACACCCTTGTCGTGCATAAGCTGAATAAACTTGAAAAGTTTTTCGAAGTAACCAGACTCATTTGCTGGACGTGAATTACGGATGGGTTGACCATTGATGAAACCAATGACCAGGTATTGTCCAGCTACCATACCATAGCAAGGTGGTATAGCCTCAAAGCCTTCAAGACGTTTATAAACCTCATACTCATGTTTGAGCATGTGAATATGGAAGAGACGAATCAGCCCTCTTCCATGAGGCACCTTAATCACCAGTTGCTGTGATTCATCTTGATAGAAAAGTGTTTGTCCCTGGTAGCCCTTTGCAAGAAGATGCTGATTTTGTTGCAGACTGTTGTCGATCCATTCTTTTAATCTGCTTTCATCCAAGCCATTGAGACCTTCAAGCATTGTTTACCAGGAATCAGGAGTTCTGGAATAGCAGATACATGAAAACAACCAGATACAGAAAAATCACTGGTTCGCCATTACTCATCAGGCTTTGTTTAAATGACCATTCACTACTGGTTGAACCTGCTTTATGTTTGAATGTTGGAATGAGCGCATGAATATTCTTACTCCAGTTGACCCATTCTTGACCAAAAATATTTTTTAGTTTGTTATCTTCATAGGATATGGCAGGTGGGTAATAGAACCACAGCAGGAAAGCCATCAACACATAGGACCACCACAGCATGGATGCAATGGAGAACCCAAGCAGAATCAGAATATTACCGACATAGAGCGGATGCCGCACGTAAGCGTAAGGACCATCGGTTGCCAGTACTTTGTTTTTCTTAACATGACCTGACGCCCATAAACGTATCAGGGCACCAATCAAGGCGATAACAGACCCTGCTATTAATGCAGCTTGCTGGGTTGTTCCCAACAGTGCGACCAGAGGCACAAATAACACCGCGAACCACTGACGTGATTGTTCATGATAACGAAGGGTTAAAATTAGTTTTTTAATGCCGGTAGCATCAGAAACTTTGTCTGCGCGAGCCATAACAAACCTTAATAATGAAAAAGCGGCGCCATTTTATACCAGCAGCCGTCAGAAATCAGGAAAAATACGCTCCTGTGCCATCAATCCAGATGATTTTGTGATATTAATGGCAAAGCCGTTTGTAATATTTGTCTAACCTTGGACATACCCGATTCCAGACATTTTTCCATTTCAGTCAGACTAATTTCGTCTGTACCGCCTTTACCGGCAGCCCAGTTTATTACCAGTGAACATACGGCATAGTCGAGTCCCAGCTCCCTGGCCAGTGCGGCTTCAGGCATGCCGGTCATGCCTACGATATCACAGCCATCCTGCTCCAGGCGTTTGATTTCGGCAATGCTTTCGAGGCGCGGACCCTGGGTTGCTGCATAAACTCCCCCGTCATAGGGATCAAATTCGAGTTGTTTTGCACTATCCAGAAGGATCTGGCGCAGCCCTTGATGATAGGGATGGGTAAAATCAATATGGGTTACAAAACTCAGATCACTTTCAAAAAACGTCTGGGCACGGCCATAGGTATAATCAACGATCTGTTCGGGAATAACGATTCTCTCTGGCCACATGGGCTCAGTAATGCCACCGACTGCTGCCACTGCAATCACATTAGTGACATCGACTTCTTTCAACGCCCACAAATTGGCTCGATAATTGACCATGTGCGGCGGTATGGTGTGACCATAACCGTGGCGTGCAAGAAACACCACATGGGTATCACCCATATCACCAAAGGTGAGAGGACCCGATGGCGCACCATAGGGTGTGTTTACCATTTCTTTATGGGTGATATGCAGATTCTTTAATTCGGTGAGGCCGGTCCCACCAATGATAGCTGTTAGTGACATAGTATTAGCAACTCGTATTTGATAAATGTACGATCAATCGAATAATAGATTTAGACGTCTTGTTCAGCTACAGCATAAATGCCATTGGCATTACGGTGATAGCTTTTATAATCCATACCAAATCCGAACACATAACGATCTTCAACTTCAAGACCAATAAAATCACAACTTATTCCCTTGCCTCGACGATTATGTTTTTTCTCGACAAGAACAGCTGAAAAAACTTTATTCGCGCCTTTCTCGTGACAATAACGCACAATCGCATCCAGGGTATAACCTTCGTCCAGAATATCATCAAGTACGATCAGTGTTCTGCCTGCAATGGCCTGATGCGGCTCGACTTTCCACTCCAGATCGCCCCCACTGGTTTGATTTCGATAGCGTGTCGCGTGAATAAAATCGACTTGTAGTGGAAATTTGAAACGAGTCAGCAAATGCCCGGCCAGAATCAGGCCACCATTCATGACACTAATCACAATCACAGGTTTGTCAGTGATATAGCCTGTTACTGCATTACTAATATCAATAGCAAGTTTATCAAGTGCATGCGAAATCTGTTCTGCATTATAAATTAGTTCTGCATTCGCCAGAACTCGTTGCGCTTCTTCTACGGTTACTGTCATGATCTAATAATTAAAAGTGACGACGCTATCATCCATAGCCTCATTAATGATATAGGCTCCACCTACAGTTTCAGTGATTTCCGGTATTAAATCATTACCCCAGAACTTTAATGCCGGTGTACATATTTTGAATACAACCCCTGCTTCCCTGGCTTCTTTAATATGATCGTAAACCGTTTTTGCATCGCCTTCCTTGAAAGTCAGTTTTTCTGCTTCACCTTTCATGGCCAGGCGACCGGCAAGTCCGGTAAATAAAATTTCTACTTCATATTCCATGGCTGCTGCCACGGTTGCCTGTAACAATGGCGGCAATAATTCTTCTGGATTATTCAGATTGGCATTTGCCAATACGATCATTAATTTATCTGCCATAATCAGGACTCTACCTGTTGCGGTAATGATTCTATGTGCAAGGTCGATGTCGGGAATGCGACTTCTGCACCATGCTGCTGAATTATATCCATAATTTTTAACAGTACGTCCTGTTTAATTTCATGAAACCTGATCCACTCAGTGGTCTTGGTGAAAGTGTAAACAAAAAAATCGATGGATGACGGAGCAAACTTGTTAAAATTTACAATCATGGTTTGTTGCGTATCGATTTCCGGATGGGCACACAGCATGTTTTTTACATCCGATACAATTACATCCATTTTACCCGCATCTTCATAACGAATCCCAACTGTTTCATAAATACGCCGATTGGTCATGCGTGAGGGATTTTCAACTGAAATATTGGCAAACACCGAATTTGGCACATACAGCGGACGCTTATCAAAAGTTCGAATGCGGGTCAGTC
>JBFHPZ010000202.1:0-5324 GCA_041592495.1 Gammaproteobacteria bacterium
CCCCAAACTTAACCTCACATTATCAGTGGCAATCAATGTATATAAACAAGGTTAATTATTACCGATAACCTGATTTTATTAATAACAATGAATTAACCATGGTTAAATTGCAGTTTCTTACTTGTATAAATTACTGCGTCAGGCCTCGCTCTCTATTGATCTAACGCAAGCTGAACCATTCCATTACTGCAAGTCGATATTTTTCGCTTGAATTCAGCGATGACAGACACTAACCTGAGTTTTGTCAATATAAAATCCGGCTAATACTATGTGCCTGGCAATCCCCATGAAAATTACCGTTATTAATGGCTTTAACGCAACCTGCGAGGCCAAAGGAATCGAGCGCCAGGTCAGTTTGTTTATGATGCAACATGAGCCATTGAATGTGGGTGATTTCATCATGGTTCACATCGGCTATGCCATTCAAAAAGTAAGTGCCGAGGAAGCCAAAACCGCCTGGGAATTATATGACGAAATGCTACGCCTGGATGAGGAGCAACAAGGTCGTGCATGAACTCAGTGTCTGTCACTCCATTGTGTCCCAGGCTATTGCTATCGCTAAAGAACATCAGGCACACAGCATAGCGGGTATTTCGCTTGCTATAGGCCCCTTATCCGGTGTAGATATTCATTTGCTGCGACAGGCATTCCCTTTTGCATCCGTTGGCACCCTTGCTGAAGACGCCACGCTGGACGCGGAACCCTTACCCATCCGTGTTCGCTGTACGCAATGCAACAATGAATCTGACGCAACACCCAATAACCTGGTTTGCAGTGTTTGTGGTAACTGGCAAACACAGGTGATTAGTGGCGATGAAATGCTAATCACTCGTATTGAACTGGAAGCCCCTGAGGAGCGCAACTATGTGTGATACCTGCGGTTGTAATATTACCCCCGGCAACCAACATCTCGTCAGCGAAGGCGGCAAACTTGAACATACCCATGACGGCAAGAAAACCGTTGATGTCATGCACGACCTGCTGCATGAGAATGATCATCAGGCCACGCATAACCGGGAACATTTTAACACCCGCGGCATTCTGGCCATTAATTTGATGTCATCACCGGGCTCCGGCAAAACAAGTCTGCTGGAAGCCACTATTGATGCACTTGGCAAGGAATATAAAATCGCAGTGGTGGAAGGTGATCTGGAAACAGAAAACGATGCTCAACGCATTCGTGCCAAAAACATCCCGGCTATACAAATTACCACCGGCACCGCCTGTCATCTGGATGCCCATATGGTGCATGATGCCTTGCATGATCTTGACCTTGACGGCATTGATATTTTATTTATTGAAAATGTCGGTAACCTGGTTTGTCCAGCCAGTTTCGACCTTGGCCACCACCTCAATGTCACTTTGCTCTCCTGCACCGAAGGTGATGACAAACCCGCAAAATATCCCGTAATGTTTCGCGCATCGGATTTAATGTTAATCACCAAAGCCGATTTATTGCCCGTGCTAGACGACTTCGATACACAACGTGCTGAAAAATATTTCCGCCAGCTTGCCAATGTCAGCCCGGTTTTCACCCTGTCATCCAGAAAACAGCAAGGCATGGATCAGTGGTTGAACTGGCTTAAATACGAATTGCAAAAACACCGCAAGCAAGTTACACAGAACACGCACAGCCATTCACATCATAGCCATAGCCACCATCACCATCACGCCACCTGACACAGGAGTGCACTTCATTGTCTGACACTGCCAAACAATGGTTGCAGCGCATACATGATTTAAACTTGCCTGATACCATAAAAATCATGAATGTCTGTGGCGGCCATGAACGCTCCATCACCCATGCCGGCCTGCGCACACTACTACCAAAAAATATTGAATTAATCCCCGGCCCGGGATGCCCGGTATGTGTATGCCCGGAAGAAGATGTTTATCAGGCCATTCAACTGGCGCTCAACGAAGATATTACACTGGTTGCTTTTGGCGACATGTTACGTGTACCGGTGAACGCACCTAAAAACGAAGCACGTACCCTGGTGGAAGCGCAGGCTCAGGGCGCAGATATTCGTCCTATTGCATCACCCCAGGAAGCAGTGAAGATTGCACAACAGCAACCGCATAAACCTGTCATTTTTTTTGCAGCCGGATTCGAAACCACAACAGCACCGGTAGCCGGCATGATGGCGGAAGGTATTCCCGACAATCTGTTATTACTATTATCAGGACGACTCACCTGGCCTGCCGTTGCCATGCTTCTGGATTCCGACACCCCGGGATTTAATGCCCTGATCGCACCCGGCCATGTCTCCGCCGTCATGGGACCGGAAGACTGGAATTTCGTGATTGCCCAACATCACATGCCCGCAGCCATTGCAGGCTTTACTGCGGAAACCATACTGGCAGCCATTTATTCTGTATTACGCCAGTACACTGACAAACATTACTTTCTTGATAATTGCTATTCCACTGTAGTACCAAAAGGCGGCAATCCCACAGCACAACTACAATTACGCAAAACCCTGGATGTTGTTGATGGCAACTGGCGTGGTATCGGCATCATTCCGAACTCCGGCTTTGAACTGAATGCAAATTATCAGCAGCACAATGCCCGCTTACAATATCCCAGTTATAATGATCCGGAACGTAAACGTATAGGCGAAATGCCACCGGGATGTGATTGTGCACGTGTTGTCCTTGGCAAGATTTATCCCAATGCCTGCAAGCTTTATGGCACAGCCTGCACACCACGTTCACCGGTTGGGCCCTGCATGGTTTCCGATGAAGGCGCCTGTCGTATCTGGTGGGTGAATGGCGGCATCAGAAACAATGTCAAACAGGCTGCTCAATCCTGATAAAAAATTCATCACAACACTTGATGCCAACAAAAAAAATCATTCTCACCGGTAAGGTACAGGGCGTTGGATTCCGACCTTTTGTTTACCGCCTGGCTCACCAGCATCATATTCTTGGCACAGTCACCAATAAAACCGGCCAGGTTGAAATTATTGCCCAGGGAAATAACGAGCAGCTAGCAGCTTTTGAATCGCAACTCATCAGTAAGGCGCCACCGCTATCGCAACCAACCATAATACGCTCAACTGATGTCGATGCAGAACCATGTGAAACATTTTCTATTCTTAAAAGCCAGTCCGGTGACAAGCCTGACATTCATATACCCACAGATTTTTTCACCTGTCATGATTGTCTTGAAGAAATGCAGGACAAAAACAATCGACGTTACCGTTATCCTTTTATTAACTGCACGCAATGTGGACCTCGTTATACTTTAATCACAAGCCTTCCCTATGACCGTCCCAATACCAGCATGGCACATTTTCCACTGTGCCAGCCCTGTGAAGAAGAATATTTAAACCCGCTCGATCGCCGCTTTCATGCTCAACCCCTGGCCTGTGCAAGCTGTGGCCCTGTGCTTACATTTCGCTCTGGACAACAACAACTACAGGGTAATGAAGAAGCATTAAAAGCCTGCGTCAAGGCTTTACAACAAGGCAAGATCATTGCCGTTAAAGGTATAGGGGGTTATCACCTGATATGTGATGCCACAAATGAAGATACGATTAACATCTTACGTCAACGCAAACATCGTCCGGATAAACCCTTCGCTGTGCTCTTCCCCTGGAAAGGCGAAAATGGAACAGATGTTATTCAAAATTATTTACAGGCAAGCGCCACAGAAGAATTCTTTATCAGCCATGCATCACGCCCGGTTGTACTTATAAAATCACAAACTAAAAACCAGCTCGCACCCAATATTAATCCTGGCCTTGAAGAAGTTGGCGCCCTGTTGCCTTATAGCCCCCTGCATTTTTTAATCACTCAGGATTTTAATCGGCCACTGGTTGCAACTTCCGCAAACTTTAGCGGAGAACCGGTAATTACAGATAACAAGGAAGCGGAACAACGTTTAAATAAAATCGCAGATGGTTTTTTGCATCATAACCGACCCATCGTTCGCCCGGCCGATGATAGCGTTATACGCATCATCAATAACAAACCACAGCATATACGCTTAGGTCGCGGCATTGCACCCCTCGAACTTGAACTGCCTTTTCACCTGGCACAACCCATACTGGCATTGGGTGGGCACATGAAAAACACTATTGCTCTTGCCTGGGATAATCGCATTGTGATTTCACCTCACATAGGTGACCTTGGCACTAAACGCAGCATGGATGTATTCGAGCAAGTCATTAATGATTTGCAGCAGCTATATAACGTTGATGCCAATTTTATGGTTTGTGACAAACATCCGGACTATGCCAATACACGTTGGGCAAACCATTACTGCACAAGCCATCACAAACAACTTATCCAGATTTATCATCATCATGCCCATGCCGGTGTGTTATGTGGCGAATATCCCGAGCAATCACGCTGGTTAATCTTTGCCTGGGACGGTACCGGTTATGGCGCAGATAAAACTATATGGGGTGGTGAAACATTTCTGGGTACATCCGCTAACTGGCAACACGTGACAACATTTCGTCCTTTGCAATTACTCGGAGGTGACAAGGCATCACTTCAACCCTGGCGCAGTGCCGCTGCCATGGCCTGGGCTGAAAGCATAAACTGGACGCCGGATGATATAGATATCACCTTAGCTAGACAGGCATTCGAAAAACATCACGGCACTTTTCAAAGCTCGGCAGTTGGACGTTTGTTTGATGCAGCGGCAGCTTTTATCCTGCATATCCATGAATGCAGCTTTGATGGACATGCGCCCATGCAACTTGAACAGATTTCCGATCCATTAAGTTCATCACTGGCGATAGATCTTAAGGTGACACAACAAGACAACATGGCCATCATTGACTGGGCCAATTTACTTGCCACTTTACAAGATACAAAACTCAAGGCATCCAGCCGTAGTGCAATATTTCATTCCACCCTGGGCATGACCCTGGTGCAACAGGCAATCAATCTGCGACTCGCACATGGCGATTTCGCTGTCGGCCTTACCGGCGGCGTGTTTCAGAATAAGAAACTGACAGAATTTGTAATACAGCAGCTGAAACAAAATAATTTCAACGTTTTCACCACACACAATATACCTTGCAATGATGCCGGCTTATGCTACGGTCAAATCATTGAAGCTCATCAGGCGATCGCTAATGGACACAAATAAAAATAAAGTTGTAACCCTGGCCCATGGTAATGGCGGCCGCTTCATGCGTGAATTAATCGACAATATATTCAAGCAAGTACTGAGCGATGATTATCTTAATACCACCGTTGATGCCGCAACTATTAGCCTTGAAGAAGGCGACATCATGTTTACCACCGATGGTTTTACGGTAAAACCACTGGAGTTTCCCGGTGGCACAATCGGATCACTGGCTATC
>JBFHPZ010000203.1:0-5290 GCA_041592495.1 Gammaproteobacteria bacterium
ATAACACGCTTCGAATCAGTCAGCAACGGGATGAATATAATGACTTTGAAAACTCTCTCGCTAATGGCGTGTTCGATACCTTGAGGCGCCAGGCCTTATTGCAAAGTGATTATCATATGAATGATGATCATACTTTCACCCTGGGTTTTGAAAAATTAGCGGAAGAAGTTGCCGCCTCTGTTAACTTTGCAGAAACCGAACGTGACAATCGCGCTGTCTTTACACAACTGCAAAGTAACTTTGGGCAACAGGATGTAGTTTTAGCATTTCGACAGGACAACAACGAAGCTTTCGGACATCACACCACAGGCAACATCGACTGGCGCTGGAAGTTTTCTGATAATGCCAGCATCACTGCTGCCTATGGCCGTGGATTCAAGGCACCAACTTTTAATGATTTGTATTGGCCTGCAGGCCCCTATACTGCCGGGAACCCGAACCTGGTTCCGGAACAATCACGTTCTGCTGAAATCATCACCCGGATTAAAACCGAGGATGTTGCACTGACCATTAATATTTACCAGACCCGCATTGAGGATATGATCGACTGGCAACCTGACAGTTCATTTGTGTGGACACCACAAAATGTTAATAAAGCCAGAATCCAGGGCATTGAAACAACCATAGAGACCAACATTGCAGACTGGGACATGGCTTTCAACCTGAACCTGATTGATCCACGGGATGAAATAACCAATAACCGTTTGCAACGTCGTACCAGCAAATCTGCACGCCTCGATCTGGATCGGTCTTTTGACAAGCTGACCGCAGGCATAACTATTGAAGCGTATGGCGAACGTTATGACGATGCAGACAACACCGATAAACTGGGTGGCTACGGACTGGTTAATCTGCGCAGCAGCTATACATTGGCAAAATCACTCAGCATCAAGGCAAAAGTAGACAACCTGCTGGACAAGGAATACGAAACCATACGTGGCTACAACAACCTGGGACGGGTTGTGTTTGTATCGCTTAATTACAATATCGATTAGCCAATGAACCTTTCACCTCAACAACGCCTGATGTTATTTATTGCCCTGTCACTGGCAATACACACGGCATGGTTGGGTATCGATAGTTCATTAATGTCAGTAACACAATATGAGCAGGGAGGCTCATGGCTACAACTGCAACTACACGCCAAAAATACTAATGAGGCCATGGACAATATCAGGGCAGAAAGAATTATTGAAAAGAAAATTTCTAGCAAGCCACAAACTCATATAAAGAAAGAAGATGCACCTGCAGAACCAGAAACCGCACCGGAACAGACTCAGGCTGCGCCTTCACTCGCGCACAACAAACCCATAGCAGCAGAGAGTAATAAAAACGAATACGCGACAGCTGATATTGTGCAAGTCAACCGCATCATTGCCGATGAATTTGCACGTAACTTTTATTACCCGGCCACTGCACGTCGTCGCAACTGGCAGGGCAATGTGATTTTACAATTTACGCTCATGCCGGATGGCAGTATCGTACATATACGCATTAACAAGAGTTCAGGTTATCCCGTGCTGGATGAAGCAGCTATGGATGTGATGTCGAAAATTAAATCAGAGCGTCAACTGGCACTGGTTCTGAATGGTAATAGCCTTGATCATCTACTTCCGGTTAGTTACCGGTTGCAGGATGCGCTTTGAAATGAATTATGTTACTCGTCATTCCGGCTTGCTTCTGGCCGGAATCTATTGAGCGAGACTGGACAGGACTGGATTACCGCCAGAAGCATGCGGTAATGACGTAAGCTGTTTATTTGATAACCTGGAAAATTCATTTCATCCTGACTTTATCAATGGCCTCACACACCTGACGTGCTCCCTGCAATATACGCGGTGTTTGGCGCACAATTAAATCTGCATTAACGCCGTAAACATGACCATTCTTTACCGCCTTCATACCATGCCACTTTTGCCAGCCACTTAACCAGTCATGACGGTCTTCATTCAAACCAGCGACAATAACATCGGGATCTCTTTCAATCACAGCTTCCACACTGATACGTGGCGCCAATACATCAAGATCACTGAATACATTCACACCACCACAAAGTTCAATCACCCTGTTAATCAAGTGCTTGCCATTTACTGTAAACAGAGGATCGTTCCACACCTGATAAAAAACTCGTACCGATGCTCGTCCTTTATAGTCCTGTCGCAACTGTTCCAGTTGTTGCAAATACATATCGGCCTGATGATTGGCGACCTGTTGCGTATCCAGCAATTGGCCCAGCTTGCGAATATTATCGGCTATATCTTCAAATGCGCTAGCCTCGGTGATAAACACATTAAGCCCAAGCTGCATCAAATGATTGAATTCTTCTTTTGGATTACCACTTTGCCAGGCGATAACAAGATCAGGTTGAAGCGCCAGTATGGCTTCGATATCCAGTTTCTCATAACTGCCCACCCGTGGCAGCTGTTTCGCCTGTGGCGGATAATCACTAAAATCCACAGCTGCAACAATTTGTTTTCCACCGCCGGCGATATAAACCAGTTCCGTGGCATGGGGTGCAAGGCTGATGATGCGTTGCGCGGGTTTCTCCAGCACAATAGTGCGGCCAACATCATCGACGACACGAATCTCTGCTTGCACACAGGGAATAAATAACACACAAATGAACGCAACCAATACACGCATTTTTAATCGCCGGTTTAAAGATTCAAGGATTCTATCATGACTGCACACACTCTGATGATACAGGGCACTACATCGGATGCCGGGAAAAGCACGCTGGTTGCCGGACTGTGCCGTGTATTGAAAAATCGTGGCATCAAGGTTGCGCCGTTCAAGCCGCAAAACATGGCGCTGAACAGCGCGGTTACTATCGATGGTGGAGAAATCGGTCGCGCCCAGGCCGTTCAGGCTCAGGCCTGTGGCCTGGAAGCCCACACCGATATGAACCCGGTACTTATCAAACCCAATAGTGATACCGGCGCGCAAATTATTATTCACGGCAAAGCCATTGCCGATATGGAAGCTGCAGCATTCCATGATTACAAAACCACGGCGATGCATGCGGTTCTGGAATCGTTTCAACGTTTGCAACAGCAATATGATGTGATTATTGTCGAAGGCGCAGGCAGTCCGGCTGAAATCAACTTGCGTGACAGTGATATCGCCAACATGGGCTTTGCTGAAGCCGTGGATTGTCCCGTGTTATTGATTGCCGATATTGATCGTGGCGGTGTATTTGCTCACCTGACAGGCACATTAAGTTTATTAACAAGCTCGGAACAAAATCGCATTAAAGGTTTTGTTATCAACCGATTCCGTGGAGACATTCAATTATTACAATCCGGACTTGACTGGCTTGAAGACCATAGTCACAAAAAAGTATTTGGTGTACTGCCCTATCTGCATGGCTTACATATTGAAGCGGAAGATGCATTAACCAATGATGCCGTCGCTCATGCTGATGAACATATCAAAATTATCGCACCGGTATTACCGCGCATCAGCAACCACACTGACTTTGATATATTGCGCTTGCACCCCCAGGTACATTTCGAATACATCAGCATGGAACAATCCATTCCGCCCTGTGATCTGGTCATTTTACCCGGCAGCAAAAACGTGCGTGCTGATCTGGAATATCTGCGTTCACAACATTGGTCAGACTATTTACAAAAACATTTACGCTATGGCGGAAAAGTTATTGGAATCTGTGGCGGCTTTCAAATGCTGGGCAAATGGATTCACGATCCAGCCGGTATTGAAGGCACGCCCGGAAGTAGCAAGGGCCTGGCATATTTTGATATGGAAACCACACTCCATACAGAGAAACAGTTACATCAACGCAATGGATATATGTGGCTAAACAATACACCCATCACCGGTTATGAGATTCACGCAGGTATCAGCGAAGGCCCAGCCCTGCAGTCCCCCGCAATATTCCTGGATAGTAATATAACCGATGGTGCCATTTCAGCTGATCAACAAATCATGGGCAGTTATTTTCATGGCCTGTTCGATAGACAAACCGCCTGCGATGCCTTGCTCCAATGGGCTGGATTGAAACAGGTGCAATCACCGGATTATTTTGCCTTGCGGGAACAACAAATTGAGCGCCTGGCCGATTGCATTGAAGAGAATATTGATATGAAACTTATTATGCAGCTTCTAGGGTTATAAAATATTACATACTAAATCCATTTGCCTTAGTAAGACTAATACATTAACCACAGAGAACGCCAACAATCCAGGCAAACCTAATCGTTATATGAAGTATCATTAAGGGTAACTCAGAGATCGAATGAAATACTAAAAATCCATTAAGACTGGATTCGGAATTTAGAAAAAAAAGGCGGCTATTTAGCCGCCTTTTTAAATTTGGAACTTATCAGTTCTTTACGCTTTTCTACGTTTGGCTAGCCCAACCAGTCCAATTAAACCACTGCCAAACAACCAAACCGCGCCAGGAACGGGAACTTGACTAAGCGGCTCACCGGTAAAGTTCAAGGCTATATCCGAATTAATACGCAGTGAGCCAAAGGTGCTCGGACCACTCATTGATTCGCTTTCATCAAACTGACGGAAATCTATTGCCAACTTTAATATGTCATTTTGAGTTCCATACTCAATTTCTAATACATCAAACCATCCACCTAAAGTATTGTTACCTCGTCCGTTACCACTGAAGCTCAATCCGGGTCTTGTGGGTGAATTGAATGGAAATCGAGTCGCGTTATCATAAAATTTGACCTCTAATGGATTTCCATCATTAGTATTAGTAGCAGGATCATAGGTAGGTGCTACAAATTCAAAACGCCAATAATTCCCGTCATCGAATGTAACTGCAGCACCTTGGTCATAATTAGTTGTTATATTAAATAAACCTTCTACGCCATGGGTCCAAACAACTTCACTTGCACCAATTCCGCCGCCAACCCAACTACCAGGTTCGGCATTCAAATAAACAGATCCGGTAGTGGCTAGAGCTGCAGAGGCCTGGTTAGTAATAAAAGCTAATGAAATTGCTGCTAGGATTTTATAGATTTTCTTTAACATATTGATTTCCTTAATTTTTTGTTTTTATTGCCTTTGGGGCTATATTTTTCGCTAAAAATATAGCTTTTTAATAATAAACGACGAAATCATTCATTTCAGCAAAAAGTATCTCCATATACATTTAATTTGTTTATTGAACAATAATTAAATACTTACACGAAATATTACTGTTAAATATTCCGACTCTTAAAACATTATTCACAACAAAGTAATTCAGCAATTTCATGATAATTACTTTCGAGCATAGTCAAGATGGGTATGTTTAAGCTATATCTGC
>JBFHPZ010000204.1:0-5285 GCA_041592495.1 Gammaproteobacteria bacterium
GTACCCAGATGAAAGATCATGAATGGCTACCGATGATTCCCATTAAACGTGGCGAAGGTGTCTGGCTGGAAGATTATGACGGCAATCGTTATCTCGATGCCATCAGCTCCTGGTGGGTTAATTTATTTGGCCATGCCAATCCGCATATTAACGCAGCGATCAAACAACAGATCGACAAGCTGGAACATGTCATCCTGGCGGGCTTTACCCATGAGCCAGTCATCAAATTATCCGAAAAATTAAAAGCCATCACCCCGGATGGACTGAATCATGTATTTTATGCCGAGAACGGCTCATCCGCAGTCGAGATCGCACTTAAGATGAGCTTCCAGTATTGGCAAAATCGCGGGCAACACAGCAAAACAAAATTCATTAATCTCAGCAACAGCTACCATGGCGAAACCCTGGGCGCCTTATCGGTAGGTGACGTAGACCTATACAAAAAAACTTTTAAACCTCTACTTCTTGATGTCATTACAGCACCATCACCTGAAGCATTTATGCGAGAAGCAGGTGAATCCAAAGCAGATTATGCGTTGCGAAAATTTGCTGACATGGAAAAATTATTACAACATCATGCCCACGAAGTCAGCGCAGTCATTATTGAGCCTCTGGTGCAATGTGCAGGCTATATGCGCATGTATGATGCCATCTATCTTAAAAAATTACGCGAGGTTTGCGATCATTACAAAGTACATTTAATCGCCGATGAAATTGCCGTAGGTTTTGGCAGAACCGGAAAAATGTTTGCCTGCGAACATGCAGGTATTTCGCCAGATTTCATATGCTTATCCAAAGGATTAACCGGGGGTTATTTGCCACTGTCGGCCGTTCTTACGCATGATAATATTTACCAGGCCTTCTATGATGATTATGCAAAGATGACCGGGTTTTTACATTCCCACAGCTATACCGGCAATCCTCTCGCCTGTACTGCAGCGCTGGCCACGTTAGATATTTTTGATCGCAACAATACACTCAATAGCAACATTGAACTAATTGACCACCTGAATAAATCATGTCAGCGCTTCAATGAACACCCGCATGTGGCAGAAGTTCGCCAGACCGGTATGATCCTCGCCATAGAACTTGTAAAAAACAAGACCACAAGAGAAGCCTATCCATGGCAGGAACGCCGTGGCATGAAAGTATACCAGTACGCATTACAGCACCATGTTTTACTTCGGCCATTAGGTAATGTTGTTTATTTCATGCCTCCCTACGTCATAACCAAAGAACAAATAACACAAATGGTTGAGGTTGCATGGCAGGGCATCAACCTTGCAACACGAGATGAATGAACAGAATGAGAATCCCCAGAATTTACCAACCAACAAAACTCACCACAGGTGAAAGCATTGAACTGGACAGCTCAGCCAGTCATCACCTAACACGTGTTTTGCGACTCAAAACTTCTGATAATATTATTTTATTCAACGGAGAGGGTGGCGAATATACTGCGCAACTTCATGTTGAAAATAGAAAGGCCTTCGCCAACATCATCGAATTTCAAAACATCAGTACAGAATCACCACTGGATATCACCTTGCTCCAGGGCATTTCAAAAGGTGAGCGTATGGATCTTGCCATTCAAAAAGCCGTTGAGCTGGGTGTCAACAAAATCGTTCCGGTTTTCTGCCAGCGCAGTGTTGTTAACTTAAAAAATGACCGCGCCGAGAAAAAGCATCAACACTGGCAAGGTATCGTGATCAATGCTTGCGAGCAGTCAGGCCGAACTATTTTGCCAACGCTGCAACCATCAGCCAAATTTGCAGATTGTGTTTCCAGTGAAATTGAAGGTTACAAATTAAGCCTGGCACCCACAGCAACTCAACATTTGAATACCATCACGATTACCGGAAACAAGATTACATTATTAATCGGCCCGGAAGGTGGGCTGACAGAAGAAGAAATTATATTTGCAGCCAGTAAGGGTTTTAACGGAATAACACTTGGGCCAAGAATATTACGAACAGAGACTGCGGCACTCGCTTGCATCGCAGCATTGCAAACCCTGTGGGGGGATTTCAGGTCATAATTTTTTTAATAATTGCTTCCAGTTTTTCCAGGTCGATAATACTGGCGAGCTCCCCCTTCACCATGACTTTTTGATCAATGGCCGGATGATTGATGTCTTCCTTGCTTTCTATTAAATCATTCTCAAGCACATTCACTACTTGCGGTGCGCCCTGCACAAGAATAGACACAAATGGAAATTTCTTATCTTCACCAATAGCATAAAAAACTGCCGCCTTAACCAGGCCGGAAGCAAGGCTGGGCATACGAACACCACCGATGGTTTCAAAAGCAACCAGTGGCACCGAGTTGCCTCGCCAATCAAGATAACCAAGTAACCATTTGGGTTTATTGGCAACGTTGATTATATTCTTAATCTGAACAATTTCTGCAAGCGCAGTATTGGGCAACAATAAACGATCTTCATTGATAGTCAGTAAAACGCACTTTACCTGTTCTGCAGATTCACTCATTGTACAAACTAGCCTAATAATTCATTAATATTCTGCACCAGATCATCTTCCTGATATGGTTTACCCAGATATTTGTTTACACCAATTTCCATCGCCTTATCCCTGTGCTTTGTACCTGTGCGCGAAGTTATCATAATAATGGGTAAATCTCTCAGGCGTTCATCATTACGCACATGAGTTGCAACTTCGTATCCATCCATCCGCGGCATCTCGATATCAAGCAACATGATATCCGGGATAATATCCTGCAATTTCGCAACTGCATCTACACCATCTTTGGCTGTCATAACCTGCATGCCATGTCGCGAAAGCATACGTTCAGTAACTTTACGAATAGTGATCGAGTCATCAACAACCATGACCAATGGTTCACGATGTTTTTCCGCAACCTTGGTTACAACCGGTTGTTCTACATCAGCTTCCTGCTCAACAACGTGGAACAATGAGCCACCGAATACCAGAGTATGCAATTCCAGTATCAACACCACACGGCCATCACCGAGAATTGTAGCGCCGGATACACCACGGACGGTGTTGATCTGCGGCCCTACCGGTTTAACAACAATTTCTCTTCGACCAAGCAACTCATCAACATGAATTGCAACGCGCTGGTCACCTACACGGGCCAACAGTACCGGGTATAGCTGCGCATTCTTGGCATAGTCCGCCTGTACACCTGATAACAGATAGGCCAGATTCTTAAGTTCGTAAACAGAACCTGCGAACTGGTATGCAGAATCCTTACTATCATAAAACATTTGCAGTTCAGGACCAGACAGACGAACAACGCCTTCAATACTGTTTAACGGTACTGCATAAACTTCTTCACCGGCGCTCACCAGCAATGCCTGGTTGATAGCCAGGGTAAGTGGGAGACGTATGGCAAAGGTTGTGCCCTTACCTTTTGCTGTATCAATTTCCAGCACACCACCCAACTGCTTGATTTCGCTATCTACCACATCCATACCGACGCCGCGACCCGAAATCTGGGTTACCTTCTCGGCAGTACTAAAACCAGGCTGCATTATAAATTGCAACACGTCATGGGAGCTGATCTTGCTATCTGCATCCAGCAAGCCACGTTCTATAGCGCGTTTGCGAACAGCATCGACATCTATACCTCGACCATCATCAACGACCTTGATGACAACATCACCACCCGAACGGTCAACACTGATTGTGATTTTTCCAATTTCCGACTTGCCTATTTCCTTACGTTTTTCTGTTGATTCCATACCGTGAGAAACGGCATTACGTAACATGTGTTCCAGTGGCGCTACGATACGGTCTAGTACCGTACGATCGACTTCACTGGTTTCGCCAAGAATTTCAAGTTCAACATCCTTATCCAGTTCGCGAGCTGTTTGCCGAACAATCCTGCGTAAACGCGAACCTAATCCGCCAAAATGCACCATGCGGGTCCGCATCAAGCCTTCCTGCAAATCCGAACTGACTCTGGACTCCTGCAACAGCAAGGTTTCAGAATCACGCACACCTTCATAAAGAATATCCTTGATACTCTCTATGTCACCAACAGTTTCCTGCAGGCCGCGTGAGATTGTTTGCATGGTAGAGAAGCGATCCATTTCGAGCGGGTCGAAATGTTCATCATATTGATCGGCTTCTTTCTCATAACGCGAAAGAATTTGTGCTTCGGTTTCGATGGTTAACTTGCGCAGCTGTTCTCGTAAACGATGAACTGTTTGATCCATTTCAGACAAGTTGAAAGCAAATCGGGTGATCTGCTGTCCCATACGTGCGTGATAAACACTAACCTCACCGGCATTATTCACCAGGTCATTTAGCAAATCAGCTCGAACACGTACCTGCTCATGTGCAGTTGTACTTTTTGCAACCACCTCTTCCTGTGGCTCTGCCGTATCTTCTCGAGAAAGCTTAACTCTGCCAGTCTGCTGATCCTCGATTGACTGTTCGTCTGCTGCTGATTCATCAGGCTCTTCCTCAAAGACCAGCTCGGCAATTTCTTCTGCTTCTGCTTCAGTTTCCGTTTCATCTTCTATGATAAAACTGTCAACGGCATCATCCGCTTCATCATCAGCAATTGACAATGCACCGTCATTAAATTCGACGGAAAATTCATCCTCAAACTCGAATGTATCTTCAGGCTCTTCTTCAACGATTACATCAGCCTGCTGCTCCTGCTGCTTGTTCGACTCAGATATTTCAGCCTCTGAGTCTGGCTCATCGGGCTTTTTTACGTCGACGGCTTCTCCGCGCCGTAAAGCCTCAATAATATCGATGAGTTGATCTGCAGTTGCGATAGGTTCCCTGACTTTTACCTTGGCAAGCATATCGGAAAGTCTGTCCATTGCACCATGTAATACATGGAACATGTCCCTGGAAAATTCCAGTTGACCATCGTTGACAGCAATAACCAGTGATTCCAGAGAATGCGTTAAATCACCAATGGGTGACAGATCCGCCATTCGTGCACCACCCTTCAGGGTATGCAACTGTCTTTGTAGATCTTTTACGCTTTCTGCATCCGCATTATTATTATTCCATCGCTGCAAACTATTCTCGCAACCATCGAGTAATTCTTCAGCTTCTTCAAGGAAGATGTCCACCAGCTCATCATCAACATCACTATAAGTTACAAGCGTTTCTTTTTTAGCAGGGGATGCGGGCCTGGATGGTGCAGATGATTTTCCGGGCGACTCAGATGCAGCAGTTCCAACTGACGCAGAAGCACCATCAACATCGATGGACTGAGTTGCATTTCGTATGCTATCCAGCAGCGCAATATTTTTGTGTAATTTCTTTTTCGGATCAGCA
>JBFHPZ010000205.1:0-5258 GCA_041592495.1 Gammaproteobacteria bacterium
TGGAAATTGCAGGGCCCGGTTTTATCAACTTTTTCATGAGCACTGCGAGTGCCTTCGCGGTGGTGGAAACCATCCTGTCCGAAGGCGCGCAATTCGGTCGCAACAGCACCGGCCAGGGTGAAAAGGTGCAGGTGGAATTTGTATCCGCCAACCCTACTGGCCCGCTGCACGTGGGTCATGGTCGGGGTGCGGCCTATGGCGCCACCGTGGCAGATTTATACGAAGCCGTCGGTTTCAACGTTCACCGCGAATATTACGTGAACGATGCCGGTCGCCAGATGGACATTCTGGCGACCAGTGTCTGGCTGCGTTATCTGCAGCAATGCGATATCGAAGTCCCCTTCCCCAGCAATGGCTACAAGGGTGAATACGTGCTCGATATTTCCAGAAATTTACTGGCCCAGCATGACCGTAATCTGGTGCATCCGGTGGCCGCCGTCATGGCGGATATTCCCGCCGATGAACCCCAGGGTGGCGACAAGGAAGAGCACATCGACGCACTGATCGAACGCTGCAAAATTCTGCTCGGTGACGAAAGTTATTTACAGGTGTTCGATCTGGGCCTGAACACTATTCTGGATGATATTCGTGACGACCTGAAAGAATTCGGCGTGGAATATGATGAGTGGTATTCCGAACGCTCACTGGCAAAACGCGGCCTGGTGCACCAGGCCATCGACCGCCTGAAAAAAGCCGGGCATCTGTATGAGAAAGAAGGCGCGCTCTGGTTTCGCTCCACCGATTTCGGTGATGAAAAAGATCGCGTGGTGGTGCGCGACAATGGCCAGACCACCTACTTTGCTTCCGACATCGCCTACCACATGGACAAGATGGAACGCGGCTTCGAGCGCGTAGTCGATATCTGGGGCGCGGACCATCACGGTTATGTACCGCGTGTGAAAGCGGCGCTGAAAGCCCTGGGCGACAATCCCGACAAACTGGATGTATTGCTGGTGCAATTCGCCGTGCTCTATCGCAATGGCGCCAAGGTGCAAATGTCGACCCGTTCCGGTTCCTTTGTCACCCTGCGTGAATTACGCGATGAAGTCGGCAAGGATGCAGCGCGTTTCTTTTATGTCATGCGCAAATGCGAACAGCACATGGATTTCGATCTGGATCTGGCGAAATCCCAGAGCAATGATAACCCGGTGTATTACATTCAATATGCCCATGCGCGCATCAGCAGCGTGTTACGTCAGCTGGCAGAAAAAAATCTGCAACACGATCTCGACATGGGTCATGCGAATCTAAACAGGCTGACGGAAAATCATGAAACACAATTAATCAGCGCCCTGAGCAAGTATCCTGAAATCGTGGAAAAAGCCGCGCTGAATGAAGAACCACATCAGCTTGCACATTATTTGCGCGAACTGGCCAATGAACTGCATACCTATTACAACGCACACCAGTTCATTACCGATGATGCCGCGCTGCGTAACGCACGACTGAACCTGATACTGTCAACACGACAGGTATTAAGAAATGGCCTGGGTCTGCTCGGTGTGAGTGCACCGGACATTATGTAAAGATTGATCATGCGTTCAAATGCCAAAGACCTGAAAGGACGATCAAGCATGTCCCATAAAAAACCCTTGCCCGGTTATATCTGGCTGCTGGCCGGACTGGCGATAGGACTGTTCATTTCATTCCTGGTGTACCTGAAAAAACAGCCTGTGGAACAGGTAAGTTTCAAGGATGCTGTTGTCAATGAATTGCAAAAAGCCAAGCAAAGCAAGAAATCGGACACAGCGAAAAAAGACAGCAAGCCACAGGGCAAGGAACCACGCTTCGATTTTTATACCATTCTGCCCGAGCTGGAAGTTTTTATTCCCGAGCCGGAAATCAAACCTAATGAAACCCCAAATTCAGGAACAAGCACCCTATCTTCAACAGCGCCAACTGGCACACAATACCTGTTACAGGCCGGATCTTTCCGCAACCACGAAGATGCTGAACGATTAAAGGCCAACCTGGCCTTACTGGGTGTGCAATCATCTATACAGAGCGTTTCTTTGAATAATGATTCCTGGCACCGTGTGCGCATCGGGCCTTACAGCAGCAGTCAAAAACTGCATGACACACTGGCTATACTCAAACAAAATAATATCCATGCCATGACCATGGAGCTGAAAAAGTAGTAATAAATTTTTTACAGGATGATCGAATGTCGGAATTATTTGATGAACAATGGATGAAGAAGTATCAGGCGGAATGGAACAAAGATGGTGAATTCAAACAACAATTAAAAAAAATTCAATTCAGCTCTGTAATAGGCTATGGTTTCCCCGATGAAGCCCGGCCACGTGGTTGCATTATCGTAGAAAATGGTGAAGCAATCGAAGCTGGCGTATATAATGGCGAAAACCTGGGCTGGGATTTACGTGCAAAGAAAAATCACTGGCTGGACTGGTTAAGTCGTGAAGTCGGCAAAACCAGTATTGGACTTGCCTGGTCCACCGGCAAACTGTTATTTGTAGAAGGCGATTACAAGGAATTGATCAAGGACCCTGACATGTCCTTCTCGCTGATTAAAAGTTTTTCGGTAATGGGTCGCACGCAGTAATTCACCACATGAAAGGAACCACACCATTTACCTGCGGTTCCTTTTACAAGTCGTAATTTAGCAATGATGCAATTACGACATAAAATGACTACAACTAAATGATTAAAGATAACGATTATTTTCATGCATACTAATCTTGAAGAGCAGTTGCCTTTTCTAATAGAGCAATTATCCAGCACCGAGTCGGGTGACTCGCTGGAAACTCGCTGGAAACACCTGCTGGAAAATTTCTTTTCACTGTCCCGGCTCACGCCCCTGGAGCAGCAACTCGACCATTGCCGCATCATCAATAATGGCCTTAGCCTGCAAATTCCCGCCATAAACCAAAACCTGTTGTACGAATTATCGGTGGATAAGGCCGACTACGCTTTTACCGAGCATGACATCCTGCTGTCAGAAGCACTATTGAAAATGTCGCGCCAGTTTCTCAGTGTGCATGAAGCGATTGAACAAGGCGCTGCAGAAGAGCGCCAGCGCATTGCACGCGACCTGCACGATGATGTTGCCGCACGAATACTTACCCTGATTCATCGCGTCAAGGATCAGGATTCCATAGACCTGGCCCGCAGCATATTGAAATCGCTGCGTAATGCTATCTATACCCTTGACAACAAATCCACAACCACGATACTCCATGCTATAACAGACATTCGAGCAGAGTTGCAGGACCGACTGAATTCGGTGGGCATGCAATTGATCTGGAATCAGGATGACTCTCTGGCAGAGCTAACATTTACACCACGCCAACATATCAATCTGCACCGAATCCTGCATGAGGTCGCAACCAATGTTTTACGCCACGCTGAAGCTGATTACATGATTATCGATATTGAACTCGACAATGATCTGTTTCACTTGCATGTGTGTGACAATGGCAAGGGTTTCGATATGGAGCATTGCGTACCCGGGAAGGGCATTAACAATATTCGTACCCGCATCAGGGAACTGGATGGCAAGGTGGAATGGTTAAACTTATCAAACAACAAAAATAATAACGGTAGCTGTCTCGATATTCGGTTTCCGATATCCACCAGTGCTAAATGAGGTCACTTTATAATGCAAACTGTACTTGTACTTGAAGATCATCCCGAAACTCGCGGCTGGTTATGCGACATTATCAACCAGGCATTCAAGGAAGTGGTCATTGCCGAAGCCTCCAGTCAGGCGCAGGCACGCAAACTGATTACAGAAAAGAAATTTGATCTGGCACTGATCGATCTCAACCTGCCGGATGGTAATGGCGTGGACATTATTCGCGAACTCAATCGCGTATCGCCACACACCTATTGTGTTGTCGCAACCATTTTTGATGACGATGAATATTTGTTCCCCGCACTGGAAGCCGGTGCCCAGGGCTATTTGCTGAAGGAACAAACCAGCGAAGAATTCATCCACAGCCTGCAGGGCATCATCAAAGGCGAACCACCGATTTCCCCCGCCATTGCGCGCAAAATGATTCAACATTTCCACGGCACCCCGGATACATCGGATAAACCCGAACTGTCTGATCGTGAAAAAGAAATTCTCAGTGCCATCGCCAAGGGCTTAAGTCGAAATGAAGCAGCGGAAATTCTTGGTATTACCTCGAATACGGTTGCCAGTCATTTGAAAAGTATTTATGGCAAACTCAATGTATCCAATCGTGCACAGGCGACACTGGAAGCATTGCGGCTGGGCTTGGTAAAACCCTGAGTTGATTGCGCACCAACCCACATGGAAAAGCTATTTTTAACGCTATGACGCGAAGGCGCAAAGAACGCAAAGCAAACGTATTCAGGTAAAAGCACCCAGACATTAGAGCAAGGACTCCAGCCTGTGTTAATTGAATTGATCCTGGCAAACCTGAGTTAAGCAGACGCCCCTTAGATAAAACAATAGTCTGCTTTTACATTAAAATCCGTTGCGTTCTTCGCGACTTCGCGTTGCAGATATTGTCCTCAGAATTAATAAAACTGGTGTTTGGGTATTTCCACCACCTTGATTTCACCACTCTTACCAAACACCTTTACACCTCTCACCACCGGTGCATTGCCATGGCAATATTGTTCGAAATCCTTGTGTTCCAGAATCACTGAACCGCCACGGAAGATGGTTACAGTCACGGAAATGCGATCACCACAATTGCCAAGATAATTCGTGTTGAAAATTTTCGGCTGCAAGATGACCTTGTACAGATTATTGCTAAGCTGACAGCTCAGTTCGATTTTTTTATTTTCGCTGATCAGCTTACGCTCACCCCGGTCAACAATGCTGACCCAATCCCAGGGATTGTAGGTTCCATCTGTTTCGGAATAGGCAACGTTCTTGCCTTCATCATCGTATTTAACTTCGTTTTTGACCTTGAGGACATCTTCGTCAGGGTCACAGGTATAGGTTATCACTGGATAAATTGCAGCGAGTATTGAGGTCACATTCAACATCCCGACCAGGCACAGAATTAAATGGAACCACTGTTTCATAGCACCCACGCACCTTCTATCAATGTAATCATTTACGCCGTTACGGCAGACTCAATTCACCCGGTAACACGCATTAGTCATTGCTAATAATATGTCGTAGCATCCGGACGTCTACCACGGGCGTAGTATTTTCAGTATTTTTATAGGATTGTTCAATGGATTTGTCTTCACCTGAATGAATAGTCAGGCAGAAACCCGCATAATACGCCTTTTTGTCGGCACACGGGTTCAATGAA
>JBFHPZ010000206.1:0-5244 GCA_041592495.1 Gammaproteobacteria bacterium
AACGGATCATCAGGGTCAACACCATCCATAAACGGTATACGACGATCACTGTGTGTGACCTGATATATCAAACCCATCCAGTTACCCAATACTTCACCGGCTGTGTCATGCCAGGTGTTATCCAGTCGCGATACAATTAATTTTTCGGGAAATTCCGGGGCATCATGACCAGCATCCAGTGCCTTTTCCAGTTCACGACGATATTCATTCAATACGGATTCTTCAAAAACACCAAAATAATTTTCCGGGAAGGGTGGATAATCAGCCCGCTTGCCTTCTGCAAACAACATGACTTCACGTTTGAATTCCTTGAGCAACGAAATGGTGTCGTATTCCGGATGTCCCTGGAAAAAGATAGTGCGCAATCCGTCATCACTGGTGGCCAGATGCACACATCCCTCATCACTTTCCACCAGCACACGCAAGCCGGCCAGATCAAATTGTAAACGGGTCACGGCATTCCAGCGTGAATGAGGCACATCAAAACGGGTATTAATATCGTTCACCAGGGGATGCACTTTATCCACCAGATGATGAGGGTATACACCCCATTTTTTTGTCGGTTGTGGAATGCGTTTTTGGCCATAGCGAAATTGCAACATGGCATGGGTCGCAAGACAGGAACACAATGTTGATGTGACTTTTTCAGAAGCCCAGTCCAGCACTTCGATTAGTGGTTCCCAGAAAGGCTGGTTGGCTAATTCCGGGCCAACTACATTGGCACCGGTCACAATCAGCGCATCCAGACCTTCTTCACGAATTTTATCGAAGGGCTCATAGTATTTTTCAATATAGGCTTTTGCTTCATCGCTGCGCGGTAATTCAGCCAGTGTAAACGGATGCACATAAAACTGCGCAATGGGATTTGTCTCGCCGACCAGTCGGAAAAACTGGCGTTCAGTTGCTGCCAATGCTGCATCCGGCATCATGTTCAGCAAGCCAATATGTAATTCACGAATATCCTGATGCAACGCGAAATCAGGCGCCAAAACACGAATACCTTCTTCACGTAAGCGATCAAAAGATGGCAAATTGTTATGGGCAACTAAGGGCATTTAACTCTCCCTTGCTATGGCAGTTTCGAGTAATTGCAGAAAATCATTTTCATCACGTACTTTTGCCACTTCCTGTGAGGTTACGGTATAACCCTGCTCGGCAATTTTTTCGTAACGTGGAATACGAGAGTGGAACAGACGCGGAAAAATCCATCGGGTAAATTCATCCGGGTCCATTTGCGCGGCATATTGCAAATTATTTTCTTTCAAATATATGGCCAGCTGTTCCTGTAAAAATTCCGGGCGGTAATACAGGGGCTTGGGTGCACTTTGCGCACGGCTGATGAGCTTGTTTTCTTCTTCCTGATCGGTTACCTGGATATACAGAATCAAGGTATGTTTTGCCAGACCTTCGATTACACCCGGCTCATCCAGCTCACACAAACTACCGCCTACATCATTGACGAAATGCGGATAGTCATAAATGTCTTTAGCCTTGCGAATATATTCAGGCACATCGCGCATGGCGGCAATTTCCGCTTCACGGTATAAAGCCTGACGCTGGATAAAATCCTCCAGCTCAACACCACCCAGTTCCGGATTTCCCAGTTTGCCGACATAACTCAATACCGGTCCAAGGTCATTCACCTTGATATTGTTGCGGATATAGATCCAGTCACGGCGTAATAAATCACGCAAGAAAGGCACTTGCATGGCCTGTTGCTTGATCAGATCCAGGATAGGCTCATCCAGATACCGGGTACCAATACGATAATCGCCGGAATAGTGGAACCAGTGATGCTCGCGCAACAATGCAGACAGATAGGTTTTACCCACACCCGACATCCCCAGCAGGGTGACATTCTTGTTTTTCCAGCGGCGGAACTCTTCAACACTAAACTTCACAGGTATCTCCAGGAACAGCTTTTTATATTCTGCGGCAAATAGTACCACGACTGCCGGCTTGAACCGACTGAGTTACAATCTAAACCGTAATACTTTACTGGATTCCCAGGCATGCGGGAATGAGCAGCACTTAAATAATTTGAATTATGTTTCCGAGGCTTTCCTGATAGCCACTGCCTGCCCTCATCCAGCTATTCACCTGCCAGCCTCTCCACCTTGTTTGTCTGACAGATATCATTTAAAGATGGTTTAAACTGCTTAAGCCAGTTTTCATTCACTGGGAAAATATTGTCGATATCGACTGTAGAAACTCTTGATAGAAATGGGCGATAACAATGTTGTCAACGCTATCACTATGATCATCGCCGCATGTACTTCGTTGGTAAAAATGCCGGCAATATGCCCCAGTTCGGCAAATACCAAACCCACTTCGCCGCGCGGTATCATGGATAAACCGATGATCATCCGGGTATGCCATTCGTCCTTGAGAAACAGGGCGCCCGTTAGCTTTCCTATCACCGCAATAACAAAAAACAGAATTGAAAAATTCCAGATAAAGGGTGAAGACCAGTCAATTTCCCGCAGGTTTAATGACAAACCAATCATGACAAAAAAGATTGGTGTGAATAACTGGATAATGGGTTGCATACGATCATTGATACGATGGGCAAATTCCGGGTCGGTATGCAAGGCAACGCCAAACGGCAAAAAGAAGCGTCGTGATAAGGCAAGGCCTGCGGCAAAACCACCGAGTAATTCTGGAGCACCAATAAAATGTGCCAGCCAGGCAAAAAACAATACCAGCGATACAATGGATGTGGGTATCAGGCCCGGTATATGTTTTTTATTCTGGAAATGCTTGATCACTCCTGAAATCAGCTTGGCTGAAACCGGTGCCAGCACAAAAAACACGGTAACGAATATTAATACCTTGCTGGCATTCAGAAAACTAATGCCACCGCCAATGGAAAACTCATAAAGCAACGCCAGCAGCACCACACCCAGCACGTCATCGAATACTGCAGCACCCAATACAATCTGACCTTCTTTGGAATTTTGTCGACCAAGATCAGATAAAACGCGGATAGTAATGCCTATACTGGTTGCAGTCAGCGTACCGCCAATAAACAGGGACAACAGCATCGTTAAATCAAATCCCCAGTAGGCAAGGGAAAAACCCAGCACGAACGGCATTAAAAAACCCATGAATGCGACAATCAGTGATTCACGTCCGGCATCGATTAAACGTCGCACATCCGTTTCGAGCCCCACTGAAAACAGCAACAGAATGATACCAATTTCAGCCATCAGGCGGATAACATCGTTGAGTTCTATAATGCCAAATACACTCGGACCCAGAATAAGTCCGGCAGCAAGCTCTCCGATGACCGCAGGTAAATTAAAATACACCGCCAGTTCCGCAAAAATACGGGCTGACAATAAAATGATCAGCAAATGTAAAAAGAAAACATGTGTTTCCATCAATGGTTCCTGACTAAACAGCTTGCATATTAACTATAGCTGGCTGCATTCAAATTTGATGTACGATATTAAAATCAGTGTTGCGTATTCAGTTTTATAGAATCTACAAGATGATCATCATTGAGTCGCAACACTATATCCGCCCGCGCCGGCATTTCCTCCAGGGCATTACGTGTGATACGTTCATAATGCATAATAAATCGCTTGAGTTCCCGATCTGACATAATCCTGGTATTTGTATCCACTGTAGTTCTGGTTTGAAGTTTCTGTTCCTGCAATAAACGCCAGTCGTAAACTTTTTCCATAGACGGCGCCTGCAACATCAACAAACGATCAAGCTGATCGAATACACGTTGGTAATGATTCACTAACTGTTGATTTACATAGCGGCGCCAGTGAGCCTCCCTGTCCTCTTCCCTTTCCAGTTGATTTACCGGTGTGGTTAATACTGATTCATCCTCAGCTCTGGCACCCACACACCAGCCCTCGAAAATAACTATATCGACGGGTAGTCGTATTTTTTGCCAATGGGATTCGGGCAAGCGATCATCGATGGATTTATCGAACACAGGAATTGAAATGTCTTTTTTTGTTTTTTGTTTCAGCTGCGTTAACACGGATAACATTAATTCAACATCGTGCGTCCCTGGCACACCACGGGTTTGTAATAACGGGTGTATAGTTTGTGACAGGGTCAATCGTTGTTGGTGCGTAAGATAAAAGTCATCCAGTGATAGACACATCACCCGCTTGTTAAAGCCTTCCTGCAACATGGCCCGCAATATACTCGATAAGGTCGATTTCCCCGTACCCTGGGCACCATGAACACCCAGAAAGAACGTATCATCCCCATGTTGTTTTGCCACCCAGGCTGCTAAAGGCAAATACAGCTGTTCAAACTGCAACAGCATATCCGGTGTACCGGGGATTTTTTCCTTATTCAATTGCTCGACGAAAAGCGGTTGTAGAACCTGTTTTAAGTCCTGTTTTGAGAGTCCGGAAGGGAACAAACCAGCTGTCCAGCTGTCTTTGCCTACACCTGTAACCTTTATGTTGCTCACCAAGATGTACCGGTCCTCTCATTGAAATAAAATCATGTATATGCACTATGATTGTACAAGATTAAATGAAAGCATGAATTATGGTGCAATTTTCGTTCTTATTTTGTTGCAATAAGCTGTTGTAAGGCCACTGGTACAGACTTTGCTACAGGTAAGCCCATACTTGTTAATCACATACGTGGCACAATAGCACTTCGCAATGATTTATTTCATAGAAAAGCTGCAATAAAGGAGCAAATTATGAAACTGGCCATGATTGGTCTGGGTAAAATGGGCGCGAATATGGTTCGACGCCTGGTTCGCGATAAGCATGAAATTATCGCCTATGATGTTGACCCCAAATCAGCACAGACCCTAAGCAAGGAACTCAACGGCGTGACAGCTGTTGATAGCCTCCCTGCCATCATCAAGGCATTACCAAAACCCCGCGCCATTTGGCTCATGGTGCCACACCAGTTTGTCGATGCATCCATCGATGACTTACTCGCAGCGGGTGTTGAATCAGGCGACCTGATCATCGACGGCGGCAATTCCAATTACAAACTCAGTCAACAACGTGCAGCCAGACTGGCGGATAAAGGCATTCACTTTGTCGATAGCGGCACCTCCGGTGGTGTCTGGGGGCTGGATAACGGTTACAGCCTGATGGTGGGCGGCACCAAAGAAGCCGTCGCCATTATCAAACCGGCACTGGAATCACTGGCACCCTCAGCCACTACCGGCTGGGGACATGTGGGTCCTGCCGGTGCCGGTCATTATGTAAAGATGGTTCATAACGGAATCGAGTACGGCATGATGCA
>JBFHPZ010000207.1:0-5202 GCA_041592495.1 Gammaproteobacteria bacterium
CCGGAAACCGGGTCTATCCACTGCATTTGAATGTTTTCCGGGGTATCCAGTTGTAAATCACGGGCGGGAATGTGCTTCATCAAATCAGTCCATAAACGCAGTGCACCGGAGCTGCCGGTGAGGCCGGTGCTCTGGTTATCATCACGCCCGACCCAGACAACCGCCAGTCGATCATCGGAAAAACCGGCAAACCAGCTATCACGCAAATCATCAGTGGTTCCTGTTTTACCAGCCACTTGTATTGCCAAATTAATTTTCAGGGATTTGGCAGTGCCTTGTTGTGTAACTTCATGCAAGGCAAAGTTCAGCAGATAGGCTGACTGGGCACTGACTGTCTGTTTGAGCTTCAAGGGATAACGATTGAGCACATTACCGGCGGCATCCGTGACATCTCTAATCGCACGTAAAGGCGTTCTGAATCCTTTACCGGCCAGGCTCTGATACATGGTGGCGACTTGTAAAGGTGTAAGGCTGAATGCACCCAGCGTAATGGATGGATAAGGCGGAACATCGCGTTCTATGCCAAGGTTGTGCAGCGTTTCAACAATGCGCGCCAATCCCACATCAAGCCCAACACGCACAGCCGGTATATTCCTGGAATTAATCAGTGCGTGATACAGGGTAATATCGCCTACAAATTCCTTGTCATAATTTTGCGGCTCCCAGATATCACCATTTTGCGCTTTCAAACGCAGCACACTGTCATCAAGAATCGTTGCAAGATGATAACGTTTTGGTTGTTGCAGTGCCGCGAGATAAATAGCAGGCTTGATCAACGAACCTATTTGACGACTGGCATCCAGTGCACGATTGAATCCCGGATAATCCGGTGTGCGATCACCCAATAATGCCTGGACTTCACCATTCTCCGGTGATGCTACGATAATGGCTGTTTGCAATGATTCGGTTTGTGGATATTGCTGTTCCAGTCTGGCGAGTAGTTTAACTGCGTTTTCAGCTGCATCCTGCACCATGGGATCAATCGTGGTGTAAATGCGCAAGCCTTCCGATTTTAAATCGTCCTCATTGTAATCACTGCGCAACTGGCGTTTCACCAGATCAATAAAAGCCGGGTAACGATTGCCACTGCGATAGGATTTTTGTGCAATCTTCAATGGACGACTTTTGAATGCCTGTAACTGCGCATCACTGATTACATCCTGTTCTGCCATCAGCATCAGTACCTGATTACGTCTTTCTTTTGCACGCTCAGGGTTACGTCGTGGATCATACCAGGATGGACCTTTTACAATACCGACAAGCAAGGCCAGCTCATCTTTGCTTAAACGCGTCAGGGGTTTTGCAAAATAATACTGACTGGCCAGTGCGAAACCATGAATGGCACGGGCACCATCCTGCCCCAGATACACTTCATTAAGATAGGTTTCAAGAATAAGGGACTTGTCGTAATGCATTTCCAGCAACAAGGCCATAATCGCTTCATTCGCTTTGCGCCACAGGGTACGTTCAGTGGTCAGGAACAGATTTTTGACCAGCTGCTGAGTGATGGTGCTACCACCCTGAACAGTGCCACCGGCAGCCACATTGGCAACCAGCGCACGGGCAATGGAAACAGGATCGATTCCCCAGTGTTGATAAAATCGTCGATCCTCAACCGACAACAGGGACAACACCAGATAATCCGGTACATCCTTCAACCTGATCAGTTCTCGATCTTCACCCTGATTGGGATAAATGCCGCCAATTCTTAATGGCTCGAAACGCACCAGAGGAATTTCGGTTTGCTTATACAGCGATGACAAGGTGAAAATTTTGTTATTCACTATTTCCAGTTTGAGGGACTGGGATTTTTGCACACCATCCCAGAAACGAAATTCTCGGGTAATAATTTCAAAATGACGATTGTTCCACTGGCGATACTGCCCTGGCGCAGCGGGTAATTGATCAACTTTCTGGTAACCGATGAGTTCAAGCTCATGCTCTAACTGTTGAGCACTGATTGCAAAACCGGAATAAAGCTCCAGAGGCCTGGCATATACCTGGGAAGGTAATGACCAGATTCGACCTTCGAATCGTGAACGAATCTGACTATCAAGATAAATCACATAGATTGAAAACAGTATGGCTAGTATGACAACAGTGATCAGGCTATAACGACTAAACAACCAGGATATCTTTGATTTGTGGGTGGATGATTTCTTGGGTCTCGATTTTGATTTGGATGATTTTCTAGGCATATCAGCGTTATACTGCAATACAAATGACAATTACGGTGATTACTCAGCCATGAATTCAACTGATAATCTACTTATTCAGGCCATGCAACAACCGGCATTCTACAATTATCCGGTTGCTTCCGTCGAACTTATTGAAACACACATCTCCTGGGTACTGCTCACAGGTACTTATGCCTACAAGATCAAGAAACCGGTTGACTTCGGTTTCCTGAATTTCACAACGCTCGAAAAACGCAAATTTTACTGTGAAGAAGAACTACGGCTCAATGGCAGACTGGCTCCAGACATTTATCTGGATGTGATAGCGATTACAGAATCAAACGGAACTTTTTTTATTGATAACGCCAACGGCAAGATTGTTGAATACGCAGTGAAAATGAAAGAATTTTCACAGCAAGGTCTGATCAGGAACCTGTTGAATAACGGTGAAATAACCATTGATCATTTTCTGCAACTGGCGGATGCCATTGCTGAGTTCCATAGTAAAATTTCCATTGCAGACGAAACCATGATCCATGGTCATCCGACAGAAGTTCTCAAGCCCGTCGAACATAACTTCAAAATTCTTGAAGCGTTTCTGACCGATCCGCTACAACTCAAAAAACTGGCTATTATAAAACAAACATCCGGCGAAATTTTTGAACACATTAACACTACATTAGACCTGCGTAAAAATAATGGATTCATTCGTGAATGCCATGGCGATCTTCATCTTGGCAATATTGCCTTTATCGATGGAAAACCACTGATATTTGATGGCATTGAATTCAGTGAAAGCCTGCGCTGGATTGATGTGATGAGTGAAATTGCTTTTCTCATCATGGACCTGCAAGATGTTGGCGAGCATTACTTTGCCTCCGCTTTACTGAATCGCTATCTCGAAAAAACCGGCGATTATAACGGTCTTGCAGTTATGACATTTTACAAAGTCTATCGCGCCATGGTACGGGCCAAGGTAACGGCACTTCGACTACAACAGGAAAATGAAAACTCGGAGCGATTTATTACAGACAGGCAAAAACTTGCTGATTATCTCGATCTGGCGAATACATATTGTGAACAACACAAACCCTATATGATCATTACCCACGGTATATCCGGTTCGGGTAAATCCTATATTGGTAACCAGCTGGCAGCTCAACTGGATGCAATCATTATCCATTCAGATCATGAACGTAAACGCCTTTTCACTGACAAAACCAATGACCTGTACAGTTCAGACATTACTGACAAAACCTACAATCATTTAAAAGACACTGCACAGCAACTCATTAAGGCGGGATATCCGGTTGTTATCGATGCCACATTCCTGGATAAATCTCGACGCACCGACTTTCATGCACTGGCACAACAACTTAACATTGCTTTTTATATCCTGCATTGTCATGCAGATAAAAGCATATTGAAACAACGCATTGACAAACGAAAGAAGGATAAAACCGATAAATCAGATGCGGATATTCTCATTATGATGCAACAGCTTGATCAATATCAGCCCCTGGACCAGGATGAATTAAATTACACAATAAAGCTTGATACAGAAATGCCAGTGAATTTGGCTGCCTTAGCCAGAAACTTTACGGGATAAAAAACAAGAAAATATTTACCAAACAAAAACGGCAGCCTTTGGCTGCCGTTTTTTCTGGATTGATTTCAGCTTATTTACATATTGATAAGAACTTGGCGGTTTTACCTTTACAGGGATCACTTTCGAATACCGCCTTTTCATCGACTTTCTTCGCAGGCGCCTGCTCGGAAGGTTTAGCACTGGCAGCGGCTGCCTCAGCTTTGGCGGCTTCCCGTTCGGCTGCTTCCATTTCCCTTTGTTCTCTCGCAGAAGCAGCAGCAGCGGCACGTTCACGTTCTTTACGTTTTTGTTCCGCTTCCCTTGCGCGTTGGTCTGCTTCACGGCGTGCAGCCAGTTCGCGTTCTTTCGCTTTTTGCGCATCCTGTTCACGCTTGGCAAGTTCATCAGCTTCACGTTTTTTACGTTCTTCTTCTACGCGCAACTTGGCCAGCCTTTCTTCACTGCGGGCTATTTCTTCATCAACAGCAATGGCTTCAAATTCCGCTTCTGGTACACCGTTGAATGCTGCTTTATTCAGTAAGATTCTGGCCTGGGCCAGATCCTTGGGCTTACCCAGACCACTGGCGTACATTTTTCCCAGAAAATATTGGGCATCCGGGCTACCCGCATTCGCTTCTTTCGTTATCTCATTGACCAGTTCACCACGCTTTGCATTCATGCCCTGGGTTTTAATATCCAGTAATAAAACACGATAGGCTGCCTTGCGATGGCCCTGGTTAGCCGCTTTTTCAAGCCACTCACGGGCTTTGACATTATCGGGCGAAACCCCTTTACCCAGCTCATACATTTCGCCCACTTTATACTGGGCTTCCGCATTACCCTGGTCCGCCAGTTTGGACTGGAAACGAAAAATACTACTGGAAGCATCAGCGAGCACGATAGACATTGGCAAGTTCAAGGCCATGCCCAATAACAAGGAAATTAAAATACGCATCGGTTTACACCTGTAGTTGCGTGAATCTCATTTATGAGTATTGGTGATAATCTCTGTAAATCAACTGAAGACAGCCTGCTTTTTGCAAAGCAGGCTGATTTTTTATTTTTATTAGAAAATAACGTCAAGCGCTACACTGACCACGGTTGCTTTATCATTGGTATAAAATGAACCGGGGACGCTGGATGAGAAAAAGCCATTTGAAGCTGTAGTGTCATCCAGTTGAATAGACTTGACTTCAAACTTGAATGCAGCGGCATCATTCACTTCATAACGCAAACCTAATGTAACCGAATCCTGGGTATTACCCTGATTGGCGCCAGAACTCAGGGGCAATGGCTCAGACTCAACACTGGCGACAGTTATGTGGGGCAGGAATTTACCGGCACGATAACCTAAGGTTACATAATAGCCGTCCTGATCCGGGAACAGGCCTTCAACAGAACCCTCGATATCGCGCGTTACGTATTCCGCATAACCAA
>JBFHPZ010000208.1:0-5172 GCA_041592495.1 Gammaproteobacteria bacterium
GCACGCCCCTTTTTTGCCAACCTGTTGCCGGAATCTGAGCTACGCAGGGTGATTGCACGCAGCCTTGGGCTCTCAGAAGGCAATGACTTCGCACTGCTCGAAGCCATAGGCGGTGAATGCGCAGGCGCCGTTACCTTGCTTCCTGAAGGCTCTCCCTTGAGGGATACCGGCGAGTATCGCCATCTAAGTGATGATGAACTGAATGCATTGATCAAAGAATTACCAAAACGCCCAATGCTGGCAGGTGAAGCGGGTATTCGACTGTCGCTGGCAGGCGTGCAAAACAAGTTGCCGATCTTTTATGATGAAAAGAAAGATGTAGTGTGCCTGCCCATAGGTAACGCAGCCAGTGCTCAAATTATCAAACCGCCCATTCCCCATCATTCTCACACAGTAGAAAACGAGGCATTTTGCATGCAGCTGGCAGGTAGAATGGGGTTGCCTGTGCAGGAAACAACTATCCTGCACAAAGAGCAATCGCTCTATCTGGTTAGGCGCTATGATCGTGAACTGAATGCATCAGGTGTGGTACAACGACACCATCAGGAAGATTTCTGCCAGGCGCTGGGTCTGGCACCGGATATGAAATACGAAAAAGAAGGCGGCCCCTCCTTAAAGAGCTGCTTCGATCTGCTGAGAGATATAAGCATTACCCCTGTGTTCGATATCAAGGCGCTACTGTCCTGGGTGGTTTTCAACTACCTCATTGGTAATGCAGACGCACATGGTAAAAATATTTCTCTGCTCTACACAGATGCAGGCCCGGTACTGGCACCGTTTTACGATTTGATGAGTACCGCAGTCTATCCCGGCCTAACCGAAAAAATGGCCATGAGCATAGGCGGGGAAAACAGGCCACAATGGACCATGGCTCGGCATTGGGAACAATTTGCCAGAGATGTCAGTGTGGGTTTCAAAATAGTTCGTCAACAACTGCAAACAATGAGTGAAAAGATGGCTGTTGAGTCAGGATCCTTAGCCAAAGACTTCACCAGGCAACATGGTGAATGTGAAATCATTAATCAAATAATCACGGTCATCGGGAAGCGGGCGACAACTATTGGTGCGTCCTGATTAAACAGAATAAGCGGAGAACCCCGAAAAGGATAAGCTTTAATACCGCCGCTACTTCTATCAGCAGGGACAGGCTACAAATATCCATCACCTCATCCGTGGGTCACGCGGAACATACTCACTAAAGCTTGGGGAAACCTTAAACGAAATGCTGCCTTTCGGTCCCGAAGAGGAATGACACGGAAGTCACAAATAAATCGATCCAGATGATTATGCCGAACCTGAGACTACTTCCTTAAATAAAACTTCAGACAAAAAAATAGCCCGCATATAGCAGGCTATTTATATATGGCGTCCCCAAGGGGAGTCGAACCCCTGTTACAGCCGTGAAAGGGCCGTGTCCTAGGCCTCTAGACGATGGGGACGCTGTGTCTCATAAAGAGAGCGCGAATTCTATAGAGCCCTGCCACTATCGTCAATAGATGATGGCTTTTTTATTACACAAATTTAAGCATTTTCTGATTGTTTACCAGCTTCTCCCTCGGTAGCCTGCAGCCTCCCGTAAACAAAGCATCACAGGGGCAGAAAAATAGTGGTGCAAAATAAAAATTGATATGGAGATTCAAATGGAAAAAATTAATGCTATCCGACTTACCACCCTGGCCCTGGCCGCCTCTTTGGCATCCGGCAATATCTCGGCAGCCAGCGTCAGCGACCTGTTTATCACAGAAATCATGGCCAATCCGGCTGCTGTTTCCGACAGCCTGGGTGAATGGTTTGAACTGTATAATCCCACGCTGGAAACCATCGACTTGTCTGGCTTTACCCTGTCAGATGACGGTAGCGACAGCCATGTCATTTCATCCGGCAGCTCATCAATTATCAATCCCGGCGAATATTTCGTAATGGCTTCTAATGGCGATACCACCACCAATGGCGGCTTCACCGCAGACTATGTTTACAGTGGCTTCACCCTGGCTAATACAGCCGATGAGATCGTATTTTCCGATACCAATGGTGAATGGCTTCGCCTCAACTACACCTCGGGTTTTGGTATTGCCGGACAGAGTATGGAATTAGTGACCTTACCCATGTTCGAATCCAGTTATGCTTTGACCGACGCCAGCCTCACCTATGGCTTAGGTGATATTGGCACACCCGGCAGTGCCGGCAGCTTTACGCCAACTCCGGTTCCTGCACCGGCAGCCGCCTGGCTGTTTGGAAGTGGTTTGATTGGGCTTCTGGGAATCGGCCGTAGGCGAAAAAAACACTAGATATAATCTCGTTCCCAAGGAGGACCGTGGGAACAAGAGAGGATTTTCGTCATCCCGGCGCAGGCCGGGGTCCATGCTGTTTGATGGTGGTGATGTTCCTGGATTCCAGCCTGCGCTGGAATGACGGCAGTTGTTGTTGACTTAAGTAGCTGCCATTCGGGCTAGATATGACAAATCCATTGATCCCTCAAACCAGAGGGATCAATGATTACATCAAAAGTCACTTTTCAATTTTTGCCCAGGAATCGCGCAAGCCCACCGTCAGATTAAACACCGGCTTGTCACCAACACTGATAGCATCCTTGCAGAAATAACCTTCACGCTCAAACTGGAAACGGTCACCGGCTTTTGCATCCGCCAGTGATGGTTCCAGATAACAATAACTCAGGGTATGCAGGGAATCGGGATTGAGGCGCTGCTTGTAATCCACACCTTCCTTGCCGTCATCCGGCGTAGGGTGATTGAACAGACGATCATACAGCCGCACTTCGGCCTCAACTGCATGCTGCGCTGATACCCAATGTATAACTCCGGCAACCTTACGGCCCTCGGGATTGGCACCCAGTGTGGCCATATCACAATGACAGCGCAGCTCGATAATTTCGCCCTGCTCATTCTTGATGACATCATCGCAGCGAATGACATAGGCATTACGTAAACGTACTTCACCACCAGTTGTCAGCCGCTTCCACTTGCGTGGCGGGACTTCAGCAAAATCATTCTTGTCGATATAAATCTCTCGAGCAAAAGGAATTTTGCGCGTACCCATATCTATATTCTGCGGGTGATTATGAGCCTCAAGCTCTTCAACCTGTCCCTCGGGGTAATTTTCTATCACCAGTTTCAGTGGATGCAAAACGGCCATACGTCGCGGCGCATTGGTATTCAAATCATCGCGAATGGCGCTTTCCAGTATGCCCATTTCGACGGAGTTATCCGCCTTGGTGACGCCAATGCGTTCGCAAAACTCCCGAATCGACCCCGGTGTGTAACCACGACGACGCAAACCGGCAATGGTTGGCATGCGGGGATCATCCCATCCCTCGACAAAACCTTCATCCACCAGCTCAGTGAGCTTGCGCTTGCTCATTACCGTGTACTGAAGATTGAGGCGAGAAAATTCTATTTGCTGGGGATGACAAGCAATACTGATGTTATCCAGCACCCAGTCATAAAGAGGGCGATGGTCTTCAAATTCCAGTGTACATATAGAATGGGTTATCCCTTCAAGCGCATCGGAAATCGGATGCGTGAAATCATACATGGGATAAAGGCACCATTCTGAACCGGTCTGATGATGAATCACGCCATGACGAATGCGATACAGAGTGGGATCACGTAGATTGATATTGGGAGACGCCATATCAATTTTAGCCCGCAAAACACGCTCACCATCGGCAAACTCCCCGGCCCGCATACGCTTGAATAGGTCCAGATTTTCTTCAATCGAACGATCGCGATAGGGGCTATTCTTGCCCGGCTCTTTCAAGGTACCACGGTATTCACGGGTTTGCTCGGCATTCAAATCACAGACATAAGCCTTGCCTTTCTGGATTAACTCAACGGCAAAGCCATACAGTTTTTCAAAATAATCTGACGCGAAAAACAGGCGATCATCCCAGTCGTATCCCAGCCAGCGCACATCCTCCTGAATCGCCCGAACAAAATCAATGTTCTCTTTATGGGGATTAGTATCGTCAAAACGCAGGTTACAGGTACCTTTGTAATCCTGGGCAATACCGAAATTCAGCACAATCGATTTGGCGTGACCAATATGGAGATAACCATTTGGCTCTGGCGGAAAACGCGTAGCGACGCGGCCATTATTCTTGCTAGCTGCCAGATCGGCATCAATAATGTGGCGAATAAAATTAGATGGTTTGGAACCCTCTTCTAGACTCATTGAGTCAACCCCTGATCAAAAAACTGGAATAGCGGGGTATTTTACATTAAAACAAAAGGAAGTCTTAAGTCTCCAGTCGTAAGTCGTTAGTCATGAGTCGTCAGATATTTCATCAATGCAGTCAGCATCGCAGAAAGATCCCGTGTTTCACCAATCCATCCCAAGCCAGCGGTCTTTGGAATACAGTCAATTTCGACACCTATGGAACCTCTGAATAACTGCACTAATGTCATTCCGAGCAACGTCGAGGGATCTTGACTGCTTGAAAATAATATTAACTTCCAACATAAGATCTCTCCACTTCAGTCGAGATGACAGCTATTCAGAGGTTTCCTATACAAATTTGTGTCCGAAGCTCAGCACATGAACCCTTGGCATAATTCAGGAAATTCCTCTTATCCCTATCTGTTGCGCGACCAAAGCCTTCAGCAATATTACTTGGGATGGACAGATCTGACCGAGTAATTTGATCCTTAAAACCATAATCCTTTAAATCATGAAGCTCTCGATAGATAGAAACAGATAACATTGAAGCCCTCTTCCAAACATCCATATCCTCAAATTTCACAATCAAATCCTCCTTGACTTCTGACTTCTGATTTACGACTTACGACTTCATCATTCCGAATACCCGCCATACAAACAGCCAGATAAAACCCAAAGAAGGCGACTGTCCTGGATCTTTCCAGAAAACTTTCAGACAAATTAAAAATAACAAAACCAACTATCATAATAAAACCCGCCATAGCGACCATCCGAACATCCTCAGATCTCTGTTGATTTCTGATTACATTGAAAAAGATCTTTGCAGGAATATAAAACAGCAAGACCGTAGCGACTAAAGCCACAATCCCTCCACTAACCAACGAGGATAGAAACTGGTTGTGAGGATGTGGCCAGTCTGATGCAGATTTATTACGAACACCCCGATCAACAAGGACTTGAGCATGTTCTCGATAATTCCCCCAACCCACCCCTAAA
>JBFHPZ010000209.1:0-5169 GCA_041592495.1 Gammaproteobacteria bacterium
ATCCAGTACCTGCCCTTCACCATCCTTACGTTTTGCCTTGTCAGATAATCGGATCTGTGTTCCTTCCACCAGTTTCAGCAGTGCCTGCTGAACACCTTCACCTGACACATCCCGTACTCCATGGGATGATTCTCCACTGCGTGCTAACTTATCAATTTCATCGATGTAAACAATGCCCCATTCAGCAAGACTGACGCTACCTTCGGCTGCATCCAGTAAACGATGCAGAATGGTTTCAACATCATCGCCCACATAACCCGCCTGTGTCAGCGTTGTGGCATCGGCAATAACAAATGGAACGCCAACAATACGCGCCAGGGTGCTGGCCAATAATGTTTTGCCTGTACCGGATGGCCCAAGCAGTAATATGTTGGACTTGTCCACTTCCACCCGTTCTGAATCCATTTCAATTTCATCGGATTCATTCTCGGCCGCCAGGCGTTTGTAATGATTGTAAATTGCAACCGACAAGGTCTCCTTGGCTTTTTCCTGACCAATAACATACTTGTCCAGATGATCTTTTATTTCACGGGGAATGGGTGGTTTCTTTAAAGGTTTTGCTACCTGACGTCTACGGCCCCAACTGCTTACAACCTGGCTTGCCAGGCGCACACAGGTTTCGCAAATATGGCCTTCTATGCCGACTATCAGTGGTGTTTCACGGGATTGTGGGTTTCCGCAGAAGGAACAATTGACCTTTTCTTTTTCAACCATTATTTTCCTCCTGTACTTTTTCCAGCCATGCTTTCTGACAAAGCTTTCTTTGTCTTTCTTCCAGTATCTGTTTGATGCGCGGCTTGGCGCGGGACAGTGGTACGGTAATAGACTTGTTGATTTTTTCACACAGCAAAATATGAAAACCCATTTCGGTTTCGATCACCGGGCTGATAGCACCTTCTTCCATTAGGAACAATGCTTCATCCAGCTCGGGAAATAATGTGCCACGAACAACTTCACCCAGTCGACCGCCATCCATTGCCGTTGGACATTCAGAATGTTTTTTTGCCAAAGCTTCGAAACGAGAAGGATTTTTCTGAAGTTTTTCTGCAACAGCACTGATACGCGTTTGGGCCGACATTCGATCATTTTCTGCATACTCCGGATTAATGGTAATCAGGATATGTCGAGCCTTGCGTTTTTCTGGCCTGGTGAAACGATCTTTATGCAGTTGATAAAATATCTGGATATCGATTTCACTGACCTTGAGTGTTCTGGAGCTCACTCTGTCCATGACAGCATCAAACAATAATTCACGATGCAGCGCCCTGCGCAATGTCTCTTCATCCAGACCATTTTTGTTAAGGTCCAGCAGAAAAGATTCACGATCACTATAGCGCCCCATCAATTCCTGTAATGCGGCATCCAGTTTTGAGTCCGGTATCTGTATATCCCTTGCTTCCGGTGTCGATAACACAATGGATTCCAGTGAAAATGTTTTGTCGGCAACGATCTTGGCCTGTTGATACTGGCTGGTATTTAATTCCGGAATATTCTTTTTGAATTTCTCCAGAGCACCTCGTAACAGGTGATAAGCGTATTCGGGTATTTCACTCATATTTCTTACAGCAGTACTCATCATAAAAATGGCCCGTTAGCTATCTTCTACGTCAGTTGTTTCCGTCTTTGGTTTTCCATCTAAAGGTTCCAGCATGGACTCTCCTACGACCAGGGTATGGCCGGGGAATCGCACGTGATATTTGATTTCTTCATGAGCTTCTTCTTCAACATCACGCAATACTTTCAGGATTTCCGCAGCATCACCGGGTTTGGCGATCACTTCGCCTTTTACCGTCAATATCCTGTTGGTTGTCACCTTGTCGCGAAATTCAAACCGGCTTGGTATCCAGGGATCATTTTCCCCAATCAACTCTTCTTCACGACAACCAATGACTTTATTGACATCCAGGAAATGCACAGAGTAAATAATCTGGTCTTGCAGAAAAGTACCAACATTCTGCACATAGCCAATACTGCCGCGTCTGACGAGCATGTCTCCCATTTCCAGGCCGGGATAAGTACCATCATTACGCACGTTGCGGGTTACGCGTACGGATGCACCAAATTCAAAACGAGGCAGCATATCTATCAACCCTGTATTTTCTAGTTACCAATTTTCAAATTACCCAGAGGCACAAACGTCTGTTGCGGCTCATGCATGTGGAATACCTTGAAAACTTTTTCCGTTAAGGCATCGGATTTGACAAAGTCTTCATAGGCGCCTTTCAGCAAATCTTTGTACAGTGTACGCAGTTCTCTTTCATCTTCCGGTAATTCATCAACCTTGGCGATGTAGTCATGGAAACGTTGCAGAATATGCAGGCGATTGACATGCACGACTTTCTGGTCATAGTCGATGGAAAAATATTCCAGAAAATCTTCTGCGCTTTCCAGTTCATCCATATCCAGTTCAAGTTCTGACATCGACATAGCTTTAACCTCAAAAATACATTAATGATTAAACAGACTCTCAATATTGTGCTGTTCGGCCTTTAAAACACTCAATTCTTTTTCTGCTACCTTGAAAAGAAACGCAGCACCAAATTGATCTGCAGGATCCAGTTCAACAATTTTCTTAAGTCGCGCATAGGCCTGTTCGATTTCACCAATACGCATTAACAAATAAGCTGAAGCTTTAAGCCCTAACATATAGAAACGAATGAGTCCCATTGAAACAAACACACCCTGCCCCAGATGGTTTTCTGTCAGTTGATCCCATTCAACATACAAGTCCAGCCTTGAAGCGGATATTTGCAGGGCACTGGCTGCAATGCCTAATGCATCATGGTAACGATGCTGATAATAATAAAATCGATACAGCGCCACGATAATAATAAGGCTTTCAGGCATTCGTGATTGCAGGTCCAGCAAAATCGTTTCTGTTTCTTTTGATGGATAGGCATCGGCGGCTTTCTTAAGCAAAACTTCATCGTGTTCACTTAATGCTTCATCAAAATATAAGTCATGATTTTCAAAATCCAGGAAATCCATTGTTATGCCCTCGCTTCCTTAATAACGGTTTCTTTGCCCTGGGTAATACTGGTATCCTCACACACCTCCTTGGCTTCGCAGTCATAACACTCATCGTCCAGATGTGCACCGCCGGGCAGACAACCGCCCTTGCCCAACTCCTGCTCCAGTAAACGAATACGATCAAGCAAACAACTGATGGCGCCGGCAACCGGATCGGGAATCAGATGATGGTTCAGGTCGACACCGAAGGGATTTAACTCACTGGAAACTTTGTTCTGCACAACCTTGGCCGGAATCCCAACCACGGTCTTATGTGAAGGAACATTCTTGATCACAACAGAATTAGCACCCACTTTGACATTCGCACCGAGGGTAATCGGGCCCAGCACTTTGGCGCCGGCACCGACCACAACACCGTGTTCAAGCGTAGGATGACGCTTACCCTGGCTCCAGGAGGTACCACCCAGAGTAACGCCATGATAAAGGGTGACATCATCACCGATTTCAGCAGTTTCACCTATAACCACACCGGCGCCATGATCGATAAAGAATCGACGACCGATTTTTGCTCCGGGATGAATGTCGATACTGGTCCAGATGCGAGATAAATACGAAATCAGCCGGGCAAGATAACGCCAGTTTCTGGTCCATAAACCATAGGCAATGCGATGTGCTATCAAGGCGTGCACACCAGGATAGGTGGTGATAACTTCAAGACGGTTTCTCGCGGCAGGATCTCGCTCGAATACGCAGCTGATATCTTCGCTCAGTAATGACCAGATACTCTTTCTGCTTTTTTTTGCAGGTTGTTCTAATACTGTGTCCATCGTCCCGTCCTGATCATTCTTCATTAGGCGTGAAGCCGTTCAATATCCGGTAACTGATCATAAAATTGCATCAGATCTTCAAGCACCGGTGTACGTTTGGTTCGTGTCACAAAATCACGAATGGAACCGAGAATACTTAAGGCCTGATCACGTTGCAGGCTTAAACCCAGTTCGTGATAGGCGCGCAATACGGCATGAGTGCCGGAATGTTTACCCAGCACCAGTTGATGAGTACGACCCATATCGGCAGGATCAACACCCTGGTAATTCAGCGGATCTTTTATCAGGCCATCGACATGAATGCCGGCTTCGTGGGTAAACACGCCATCACCGACAAGACTTTTTTGCCAGGCAATCGGACGACCCGATGCAGTAGCGACCAGCGCAGAAAGTGTGCCGTAGTTATGTAAATCCACACCGGACTCGATGTGATATAGATTTTTCAATCCCATGACCACTTCTTCCAGTGCGGCATTACCCGCACGTTCACCTAAACCGTGAACGGTGGTATTCACATGAGTTGCACCGCCACGAATCGCCGCCAGTGTATTGGCAGTGGCCAGGCCAAGATCATCATGGGCATGCATTTCCAGTTCGAGATCGCAGGCGCGACGCAGTTGCTGGAACACATTAAATAATCCGAAGGGTTCCATCACCCCCAGAGTGTCAGCAAAACGAAAACGTTTGGCGCCGGCATTTTGTGCAGCATCGACAACCTGCATTAAAAAAGTTTGATCGGCACGGGATGCATCTTCCCCACCGACACACACATCCAGTCCCATATCAATGGCAACAGGCACCAGACGTTTGATTTCGTTGATCACCCAGTTGCGATCACGACCGAGTTTTTTATGAATCTGCTGATCGGAAACCGGAATGGATAAATCCACCATGTTCACATTCAGGTTTGAACAAAGTTGTAAATCATCTGAACGCATGCGACACCAGACCAGCAGGTTTGCATTTAAATTCAGCTGGGCGATAGCGTTAATGGATTGTCTTTCCTCTATGCCCATGGCAGGAATGCCAATCTCCAGTTCGGGAACACCCAGGGCATCCAGATGACTGGCAATGCTGAGTTTTTCTTCCAGTGAAAATGCCACACCTGCCGACTGTTCACCGTCACGTAATGTGGTGTCATCGATAATCACACGTCGTTCGCTATGGTCGTCTGTGTGTGTCACTGTCTGGCTTCCTCAAAAAGAATACAAGCTTGACAATTACCAGAGCAATCTGTGTGCCATATAATTTTAATTATTTATTTCAAGTACTTAGGGATTGAAAATAAAAAAATGTAGGACTTGCAACAAACAAAAATCTGGCTGCTGTCGCTTATGCCACCTGTGTTAGTTGTTATGCTGGTGGATGCCAG